>JASHVY010000538.1 GCA_030044345.1 Acetobacteraceae bacterium
ATTACGATCGACGAGGCAGTGGCGCAGCGCTTTCGTATGGTCGGAAGCAGCTAAGCGGAGAATTTCTGGACGGCCGTAAGACACGCGCCAGACGTGAACCACAGCAGAATGGAGGCAGGGATTTTGATTTTTCATGGAATGAGAAAGGAAGTCCTCGGGCTGATCGCCTGCACCCTGGTCGTATGGGCAATGACCCAGCCGGGAATGGCTGCGGACCCATCACTGTACGGAACCCTTCGCGTTGCAGCTAACGGCTGGATCATCCAGAAATTTCCCCTGCAGCAAGCAGCACAGGATTTCATGAAGAGGAACCCCGGCGTGAGGGTTAAGGTCATCCCCAACGATGATTCGACCTTCGTCAATCAGTACCTTCTTGCATGGGCACACGGGCACAATCCGGCAGATCTCGGAATTGGTGGGACTCCAGGCCAGCTCGCCGTCTTCGTGGCCAAGGATTATCTCGCTCCGTGGATGGATTTTTTTCCGGCGCGTTTGGCCGGAATCAGTTCATCACTTCATATCTACAGTCGGGAGTGTTCAAGAGCGTCCGGTACACACTGCCCTTCATGGGCGAGGTCATGATCTTCTCCGTCAACAAGCCGATGTTGCGGGCGGCTGGGCTCCTTGGCACGGACGGCCAAGCTATCGCACCAAAGACATGGAGTGACTTGCCGGTCTTTTGCAAGAAGCTGACTGCGGCGAACGGCGGCAAGCCCGGCTGCTCAATACATTGGGGCTTCAGCTTCGCCGCGTACGACGACTTCACCTGTCTTCTGGGTGAGCAAGGGATGCTCTACGAAAAGGGCGCCAACATTGTCGATTTCTCCAGCCCCGCTGCCCACGAACGTCTCGCCGTCGGACGGGAGCTCATTGAGAACGGCTGGTCCATGAGCGAGACGGTCTCCGACGACAATGGTGGGCGCTGGGTGTTCGTAGCAGGTACTGTCGGCGCCATCCTCGAGGCAGCTTCTCGCGAGGCGGAGGCGGCGGCAACGCTCGGGTCCGACAAAATGGGCCTCATGGCCGCGCCTGGGACCGAGCAGAACGGAACGATCGTATTCTCCCATGCCGTGTACATTCCCAAGATGGACTCGGCCAACGCGCGCGCTTGCGCTCGCATTCGTGCGCGAGGAGATCCTAACGCCCTGGTTCGGGCAGGCCGGGCTCAAAAAAGTTCGGCAAGCTGCCGACCTACCTGCCCGCATGGACCGGCCGGGAACACGTTCCAATGTACAAACTTGACTCGCTGTTGTCGAGCACGGTGTCAATGCGCCGGAATATGCCGGGTACGACCAGCTCGACACGTACATGCAGCAGCAGATCGGCAGAGCCGTGCTTGGCACCGAGAGTGTCGACGCTGTGCTGAAGACGCTGCACAACGTGATCCGGACAGTGAACCTCACCAATCTCGCCGCAGCTAACTAACAGCGCCTCGAGATGCCGGGGCGGAGAGAGCAGCGTCATGAGCTTGCTCTTGCCTACGCATTCCTCGCACCGGTACTCGTCTTCCTGGCTGCACTTCTGGGATATCCAACCCTTGATACGTTCTATCTGTCGCTGACTCGATACAACTACGTCTATGACGCCCAGCCGACCTTCGTCGGAGCCGCAAACCACCTTGCACTGCTTTGCAGCGCCGACTTCCATGAGGCCCCGTCTAATACGCTCGTCTTTACCACATTGTTCCTTCCGCTCTTTCTCGGGGGAAGCTTGCTTGCCACCATTGTGGTCGACGCCGTTCCGCGATTCAGCAATGTCTTCAGGACCGCGATCTTTCTCCCTATCATCGTCGGAGAATCGGTGACGGGTGTCATCTTCACTTGGATTTTCAGCCGGGATTTCGGCCTCTCCAATCAGTTCCTCGGTGCGATCGGCCTCGGGACATGGGATCGCGGCTGGGTCGCCGATCCGCGCTTCGCGCCGATCGCCATCGTCGCCGTCGAGCTGTGGCTCCTACTCGGCGTCGGCATGCTGATCTTCCTGGCCGGGCTTCGCTCCATCCCAGCAGAGCTCTATGATGCAGCATCGGTATGATGCAGCATCGGTGGGCGGTGCTGGCCCAGTGCAGACCTTCCTCCATATCACGGTGCCGAATTTGCGGGTTCATTTCGTCATTACCGCTGTGTGTGGGCTCGTTCAGTCCGTCAAGATCTTCGGAGTGCCTTACGTGATGACACGTGACGGGCCGGCTGGAGCGACTGAGACCCTATATCTCTATGTCTGGAACGCGGCCTTCAAGTTCTTCGAGATGGGGCAGGCATCCGCCGTCGGATACGTCGTAGCCCTTTTGATACTTCTCTTTTCCGTCCTGGCCTGTGCCTTCGGCCGATCCGGATGGGAGACCTAGCGTGCGGTTCACGGCACGGCGGTTCAATGCCCTACTTACCTACGCGGCGGCGAGCTCGGCGATCCTGTTTGCCGTGCCGCTGGCCTGGGTGCTGAGCTCTTCGTTCAAGTCGGACAAGGAGATCTACACGGTTCATGGACACTTTTTCCCCGTGCACCCGACTTTGTCGCGTTATCTCGGGCTTGTATCGGCCTTGCCGGAATTCCCCAGCTATATGCTGAACTCGGTCATTGTGACGGTGTTTTCGGTCGCTGGTGTCGTACTGATCGCGACACTGGCCGGCTATCCCCTGGCCCGTTTCCGCTTCTGCAGCCGGGCGATTGTGTTCTCCTTTGTGCTGCTTGCGGTCGCGATCCCTTGCGTTCTCTATCTCATACCGATTTACGTGATCGAATCGGACGCCAATCTTCTCAGTACCATACCCGGCCTGATTCTGCCTTATATCGCTCTCAACCTGCCACTTGCCATGATCCTAATGGAGGGGTCGTACAGGACGATCCCACGCGATTTCGAAGACGCTGCAAGCATCGATGGGTGTGTTCCCCGTTTCTCGCTTGGTGGAGCGTTGTGTTGCCGCTTGCCGGACCCGGTGTCGCCGCGGTCGTAATATTCACCTTCGTCGCCGTGTGGGAAGAGTTCATGTTCGCAGTCATGCTCTTCGGATCCGGCGACAACACGACCTTTCCCGTGGGCATCACCTTCCTGCAATCCGAAGGCAATCGTATGCCTTCGGCCAGCTAAGCGCGACAATCGTGCTCGCACTTATGCCCGCGCTCGTCATTTTTTGATTCTGCAAAGATATTTCATGAAAGAACTTCTTGAGGGAGGACTGAAGGGATAAGGTTGGGAGACCGCATGCAAAAGCACACCGAGATGGTGTACCACTCGCAACGAGGGCATTGTTACGATAGCCAAGTCGATGGCCCGGATGGATTCGGTGCTCGATGCTGCAGCAGGTTTCGGTCAATACGAACGGATGCAGGTATCAACCAACTATAGTCCAAGCCTGCGCATTTTGTCCCACAGGGTCGTACGTGAAATGCGAAGCAAAACTGCGGATTTGGAGATATTGCCCTCAGTTTGGCGCAGAACGTCTTCGATATGCATGCGTTCTGCACGCTCACGGGCCTCTGCGAGGCTTGGAATACGATCAGGTGGATGGTCTATCAGCTCCTGCTCTGGGAACAACGCCTTGGCAGAAATCTGCGGGGTGCCGCGGGACAGTTCGACGACACGCTCAATACGGTTTCGGAGCTCTCGCACGTTTCCCGGCCATGCGTAATCGTTCAGGGCGGCAGCGGCGGAAGGCGTTAGCGAAGGCACTCGGTTGCCAGAACCACGAGCGAACTGGGCAAGGAAGTGCTCCGCTAAGGGGATAATGTCCTCGCGGCGTGCTCGAAGTGGCGGAATATACAGCTCAGTTGTATTCAGCCTGAAATAGAGATCGGACCGAAAATGCCCTTCGGCGATAAGAGGATTGAGGTCCACATTGCTCGACGACACGATTCTTGCTTGCGATATCAACTCCTCGGTTCCACCCAGCCTCCGATAGCTCCCATCCTCGAGGAGTCGCAGAAGCTTCGCTTGCAAGGCCGGCACGAGGGCCGATATCTCGTCAAGGAATAGGGTTCCCATCTCAGCCTGTTCTACAAGCCCGATATGCGCGCTGCGTGCATTGGCGACACCCCCGCGCTCATGGCCGAACATCTCGCTTTCCGCCCGATC
Source organism: Acetobacteraceae bacterium (assembly GCA_030044345.1). Lineage (GTDB taxonomy): Bacteria > Pseudomonadota > Alphaproteobacteria > Acetobacterales > Acetobacteraceae > JAKAWQ01. The sequence continues at coordinate 4,073 of JASHVY010000538.1, forward strand.
AAGCGGGATTGCTGCGCAGTTGACAACCACGAACGGGAAATTACGTCGTAACGACGTTGCATGCAACTGACGCGCCACGATTTCTTTGCCGACACCAGTCTCACCACGGACGAGTACTGGGCTTGCCATATGCCTTATGCGCAGCAATTCGGATTCAACGCTGCGCATCGATGCAGAGACTCCTAAGGTCTGGTGACCAAGGATAGAGCCAGCAGCAATAATTTCGCGAGCACAGAGAGTCGAGATTTTCTTGAGCAGGCCTTCGATATCAAAGGGTTTGGTGATGTAGTCATCAGCGCCAGCGCGCATCAGTCTTACGGCCTGCTCCACCTCAGCGAATGCCGTAATGAAAATCACGGGCGTTGCACCAAGGTCGGGGAGAGCCCGTCGGAAAAGCTGCTCGCCGTCCATATCGGGAAGGCGAATGTCACACACTAGGACCCGACAACCGGCCTCCAAGAGCCGTTCGAGAGCGTCTCCGCCCGTTTGCCACCAAACGGCCCGATAGCCTTCGAGTTCTAGCCGTTGGAGAAGTGACTCACCCATGATCGGATCGTCTTCGACGATACCAATCATTGGATGAGGCTGTACGTCAGTAGTTTCATTCGGTACCGTCCTAGAGGCGTTCATACCCTGGCCTCCCGCCGCACCTGGCATTCAGCCGGTAGGCTTACGGTGATACGGCAACCTTGCTCTTCGGTGGCCGAGGCGGCGACAATCGTTCCGTCTAAACTCCGAACGAGCTCTCGAATGACTTGAAGACCGATCCCAAGCGAAGAATCATGAGAATAGGGAACATCCGTCTCGGTCAGCGTTGCCGCCGCTCCAGACGGCAGTCCAGGACCGGAGTCCGCAACTTCAAAGATCAATTCAGAAAAACCATCGACGCCGTGGGCCATCGACGCCTCGAATCTGATGCTGGTGCCAGGTGGTGATGCCTCGCAAGCGTTGAGCAGGAGGTTCAGTACAATCTGCCGTGCTTCTGTCGCGGGGACACAAACCTCGCTCTCTATGCAATTGTGCCACGATAGCTCCAGATGCCGCCGTACCACCTCGCTCTGGATCAGGATACGGAGGTCGTCAATATCGCTCGGCACAAGCTGGCGAGCATCTGGCGGCATCCGGTGGAATGCGAGCACCGATCCGACTACGTCACGTATGCTCCACAGGCCGCGTTCGATCAGGTCAAGCGCCCTGTTCCGGACCGCCGGATCGTTGCCAAACTTGCGGGCAGTATTGAGCGCGGTAGACATCCCCCCCAATGGATTACGCACCTCGTGTGCGACGGTCGCTGCGAGTCGACCCAGCATGCTTTCCCGTTCACGCTGAGCCAACCGGTCCGCTAGAGCCTCCCGCTCGCGGAAGGCTTCCACAAGATCATTGTATCCGCGCAGGAGGCGCCCGTACTCGCTGGACTCTGGCGGCAATAGATCATCCGGCACCGTCTCCAGATTTCCCGCTTGAGCGTGACGCAGTCGATCGGTCAGGAAGCGAATGGGCAGCACCATGCGGCGCACGATCATGAAACCAATCGCAGCCGCGGCTAAGCCGGAGAGTATGGTCGCCATCAGGAGCCGATCCCTCAGCACGAGTCGCTCCTCGATTAGGGGACGCAGCTCAAGCGCGACATAGAGGTCCGCGATATGCCTGCCGTTGCGTACGATGCGGCGTGATGCCCATCCTGTCCCGGTCGCCTCGTCGAATACGAACCCGTGCCCGCGTTCAAGGCGCTCGTTGAACGCGGGGTCGTGAAGGGGGTCCTCGGTGCGACGAGCTCCGCCAGGTCCGGAGACATCGGCAAACAGGTGGCCATCCGGGAGCAGCACGATGGCTCGTTGCTCCCGCATGCCCTGGTGAAACCACATGGTTCGGTATAAAGATTCAGTTGTGTCCGCGAGATTGTGCGCCGCAACATGCGGGTAGATCGTGGTCGAGATGCCGTCGAGGTAGACTGCGGCAAGCTGCCGGACACCAGCCTCCTGCTCGCTCGCCATCATTTCCATCATCACGTGAGATACAGCGATCGCGACGGCGAGTATCAGAGCCCCAGAGACAATTGGCACGCGGGCAGTCAATGGCCACGGCAGCCGGCATGCCGTTCGTATCCGATCCCACAGCGAGCTTGATCGGCCAGAGGTGCGTTCGGAGTACCGCTCACGCATCTGTGATATGTTAAGAAATCTGAACAGGCCAGACAAGGGCATGTTCAGAAATCCGAACAGGCCGATAGCTGCCAGCCGCTGAAGTCTCGACAATCGGGGCGAGTTCATCGTTGCTGTATCGGTACGGCTGCACCATCTTCTGCACTGCCAGTGGTTCGTTGAGAGGATCCCCGAAGGCTATAGGACCTATAACTCTTGTCTCCTGCGCGAAAGCAGCAGATTTCCTGCCTGCGTGATTCTCGGCGCCAAGCCGGGTAGTCGTAGAGAGAGGAGCTGCGGCAGCGGATATGGGATGGGATGAGAGTGCTTGCGAGCCACTTGAGCCAACAATGGGATCGTCTAGGGGTGACCACCGCACACAAAGCCAGGCGGTGGACAAACAGAGGCCCGGCGACCGTAAGCAGTTGAAGCAAAGTTTCCTTACGATCCTCACTGAGCATCCGATCTTCACGCTGCTCGTCGTCCTACTGTTCGGTGCTCTGGTGTTCAGTCGCGTGTTGCCATGACGCTGGCGCCCTTGTGGCAGGTACTCCGTGGGCTTTCCGCTGACCCTGCTTGATCTGGCTGGGTCGGTAGCACTGCTCCTCTGGGGCGTGCACATGGTCCAGTCCGGAGTGCAGCGCACGTTCGGAGCGCGGCTGCACGCCTTCCTTTCCGGAGCACTCCGCAATCGTTTTAAGGCTTTTGCCGCAGGACTCGGTATCACCGCAGTTCTGCAGAGCAGTACCGCAACAGGTCTGATGGTAACCGGATTTGCTGCGGGCGGCCTGGTCGATCTCGTGCCTGCTTTAGCGGTCATGCTCGGTGCTAATGTCGGAACGACACTGATTGTACAGTTGCTCTCATTCGACGTCGCTGCAGCCGCGCCAGCCTTGATTCTGTTCGGTGTGCTGGTGTTCCGGCGAGCCCAGGCAGGTCCCCGGGATTTCGGCCGTGTTCTGATCGGGCTCGGACTGATTCTGATCGCTCTGCGGCAATTCATAGAGCTTCTTCACCCCTATGAGTCCATGCCCGGACTGCGTCACCTGCTTGTCGCGATATCGGCACACTCCCTGCTGGATATGATACTTGCTGCCTGCGTGACATGGGCCGCTCATTCGTCCGTGGCCGTGGTGTTGGTGGTGATGTCGTTTGCTGCAAAGGGCGTGGTCTCACCGCTTGCCGCTTTCGCATTGGTGCTGGGTGCCAACCTTGGTACTGCAATCAACCCGGTTTTGGAAGGAGCTTCCGGCGGTAATCCGGCCGGCCGTCGACTCCCCATTGGCAATCTTGCCAATCGTGTAGTCGGAGTCTCTCTGGCACTGGTTGCTCTGCCGTGGCTTACACCCCTGGTCACGAGGATTGATCCAAACGCCTCCCGTGCGGTTGCCGATTTTCACACCGGCTTCAACCTATTGCTGGCAATCGTCTTTTTTCCTCTGCTGCCACTTTATGCTGCGTTGCTGAAGCGCTGCTTGCCGAAGCGCGCCGATGAGACCGATCCCGGCCGTCCAAAGTATCTGGATACGACAATGCAAGAGTCGCCGGCATTTGCTCTGGGAGGAGCTACGCGGGAGGCGCTGAGACTGGCCAATACGCTCGAAGCCATGCTCAGTGGGCTGTGCGAAATGCTCGAACGTCCCGATCGCCAGCGCATTGCAGAGATTAGGAAACAGGATGATGTGCTCGACAAGCTCAACACCGCACTGAAGGATTATATCGCTAGACTCGACCAGGACGCGATGAGTGATATGGGTCGGCATCGCGCTATGGCCATCCTGTCTTTTTCTACCAACATGGAACAGGCGGGCGACGTTATCGATAGGAATCTGCTGGGGATCTCGACAAAGCAGTTGAAGCGCAGTCTTTCCTTCTCGAAGGAAGGGAAGGCGGAACTGCTTGTTATGGCGGATCGGCTGATTGCGAACCTGCGCGCTGCTGCGTCCGTCTTCGTCACCGAGGATCCACGTGGCGCCAGGTTGCTTGCGATGGAGAAGGAAAATTTTCGCCGTTTGGAGGACGAAGCCCGATATGCCCATTTCGAGCGCTTGCGGAGTGGTCGAATCGAAACAGCGGAGACGAGTTCGTTGCATCTCGATGCACTGCGTGATCTCAAGCTTGTAAACGCTCACCTCGTTGCAGCAGCAGCTTATCCGATATTGGAAGATCACGGAGAGCTTTTGCCCAGTCGTGTACGCGGTGGCGCTGGCGACACCCTCTACTCTTGGACTGGCGATGAGACGGCAGCGGCCGGCTCGCGCGTGGAGATCGATCCTAATGGCGAAGCCTACGAAGAAGAAATCCATTCTCCCGAAGAAGCCGAGAAAAGGGCAAACCAAGCTAGAGAAAAAAGTACAGAAATCCGCACAAGGAACCAACGTCGACTTTAATTGGAGTGAGGAAGTCAGAACGCCATCCACGGCAGTCCCGGAAGCTCTTCGTGCAAGAGCCAACCCGAATGTGCTCAATCGGCTATGGACAATTATTGACAGTCGAAGAGGCGCCGACCCCGAGCTCAGTCATTCCGCTCGACTTTTATCGAAAGGTGCGCAGCGTGTTGCGCAGAAGTTTGGTGAGGAAGTTATTGAGTGCATTGTTGAGCTTTCGACAGGGAACCGGAGGGGTGTTATCAGCGAGAGCGCCGACGTGCTCTACCATTTGCTTGTGGCTTGGGTGAGCGCGGGTATCATGCCCGAAGAGGTCTGGCGCGAGCTCGAGCAGCGGGAGAAGGTTAGCTATTTGTCAGAAGGGCAGGACGTGGCACTCAAGCGCTTGTTGGGAAGCGTCCGGGTCGGTACCACGAAAATACCGTAATCCGGTAGGATGGGAAGGGAACGTCATGACAGTGCGGAGCAAGTTGGTTTGGCCTGTTTCATGTATGTTGCTTGTCGGGCTGATTGCTTGCGGTAACGCCGTAGCTGCATCGCCGATCAGTGGGGCAGTGGCGCCGGAAAGCATCGGACAGAACCCTGCGGAAACGACGCAAACGGCGACGCCGATCAAGCATCTCGTGGTGATCTACGACGAAAACATCTCCTTTGATCACTACTTTGCTACCTATCCCAGCGTGACGAATCCGCCGGGTGAGCCCGCTTTCGCAGCGGCGCAGCATACGCCATGGGTAAGTAATCTTGCGACCGCACATCTGTTAACCAATAACCCTAATTTTACCAATCCTTCGAATGGTTCCGGCGCGGCGAATCCGTTTCGGCTCGACCGCACCGAGGCCGCGACCGCTGACCAGAACCACGCCTACACGCCCGAGCAACTTGCCTACGACCACGGCAAGGTCGATCTCTTCCCGAAATATACAGGAAAGGGCGACTTTGGAGGAAAGGGCGTGCTCGGCACCAGTGGCCTGGTAATGGGCTACTACGATGGCAACACGGTGACGGCCCTCTGGAACTATGCCCAACACTTTGCCATGAGCGACAATGCACACGGCAATACCTATGGTCCCTCGACACCCGGCGCGCTCGAGGTGGTAGCGGGGCAGACCAACGGCGAGCAGTTCGTTGTCGGGGCCAAGACGGACGCGACGAAAGCCGGCGTCGCGTACGTCGATAACGGAATTGGCGGGCTGACGATGATCGAGGATCTCGATCCTGGGTACGATGTCTGCTCCACCCGCAAGAATCAGGTGGTAATGGAAGGAGACAATATCGGAGAGTTGCTCAATGCTGCCGGGATCACATGGGGCGGCTTCATGGGTGGCTTCAAAATCGAGATAAAAAATGCGAACGGCACGACGGGTTGTGCGCGCAGCACCTATTCGACAGTGATGAAGAGAGCGATCCCGGACTATATTCCGCACCATAACTGGTTCCAGTACTACGCATTGACCTCCAACCCGACGCATGCGCGCCCGGCCTCTCTAGCCGATGTCGGATACAGCTTCGCGCACAACGGGATACGCGATCCGGCGAACCACGAATATGGCCTCCAGGATTTCTACAGCGCAGCGAAGGTGGGCGATTTTCCGGCCGTGTCGTTCATCAAGCTGCCCGCTTACCAGGATGGACATGCCGGCTACTCAAACCCCTTGGACGAGCAGACAGGGATTGTGAATCTCGTCAACTTTGTCGAACAACAGCCCGACTGGAAGAACACAGCGATCATCATCACCTATGACGATTCGGATGGTTGGTACGACCATGGCTTTAGCGCGCCCACGAATCCTTCCTACGACAAGGTGGCCGATCAGCTCGACGGGCCTGGCAGGTGCGGTTTCGGCGCGCCTTTGCCCGGCATCAACGGCAAGCCGGTGAACGGGCGCTGCGGGCTCGGGCCGCGGCTTCCTTTTTTGGTCATCTCGCCCTGGGCCAAGCCCAACTATGTGAGTCATGCCGAGATCGACCAGGCTTCCGTAATCCGCTTCATCGAGGACAATTGGCTCAAGGGCGAACGGCTGGGTGAGGGCTCATTTGACGCGACCTCCGGCTCGATCATGGACATGTTCGATTTCACGTCCACGGGCGGAAAGACGCCGGCACTCAGGCTCGATCCGGCGACTGGTGAGATCCTGGCTGCTCGGTAGCGGAGGTCATCTTTCGGTGCGGGATGATGAGGCCTCGACGTCGATAGACGCGACAACCGGAACCTTATCGCACCAGGCACTGGTGCCTCTGCGCTGTCATCGAACTCACCAAATTGGTTATCGAAATCGTGCTCGTAGAGTATCGGGTAATGACCGCCACCTTTCTCCCCGTGTTGGGTTGACGTGCAACCAGCAACGACGAGGTGCTGATCACTTTGAATGCTCGAGGTGCAGGGCCTTCGCACGTTGCCGCTCACGAGCAAAGATAGCATGCCAATAGCCGAAGCGATCCCAGTCGCGGCGCCTGAAGGCTTCTTCGCATTTATCAAGGGCAAACTGACAAAGGGGGCTGCTGCAGGCCTCCTCATGTCGGCGGTACCATTCCCAGAAGAAGTCGATCACGTCTCCATTGGACATGGGTCGCAGCGCCGCCTAAAGGGAGTGCTTTCGATTGTGGAATCATACGGCAATAGGCAAGACTTTATCCACTTCTCTCTCGTTGGAAAGGTGAATGAATATGAGTTTTAATGTGAAATTCGTATCCGTCCGGCGGGGCTTTCGATTACCCACACTTTGGATGAGTTGGATGTATTGCCCGGCGTGAATCGCCTGTGATTCCTTGCTTGGAACCGATTCGGAAGCGGTGCGATGGACGGGTCTGCTGATGCGCGGCTTGATGGGAAACTTGTTGGCCAAGATCTTGCGAACGAGCGTCTCAACAAGCAGCTCCGGAATCTGCTGGAGCAGATCGGAGGGGTGATGGGGCAGAGCGTACCCTTTACCTGCCGGGACTGGTCGAACGCCAAAGCGGCCTACCGCTTCCTTTCCAACGATCAGGTCAGCGAAGCCGACATTCTCGCCGGGCATCTTCAGTCGACCCGGGATCGCGCTGACTCCGCGGAAGGCGTGATCTTCGTACTGCACGACATCACGGAGTTCATTTATCAGAGGGAAGCGCCAGAAGCGATCGGCTTTACCAAGAGCGTGAACAGCGGGCGAAACAGGACTGGTCGAGGGCATAGATGAGGTAATGGGGCCGGAAGCTGGCAAGGGGGCATCGGGAGTGGTGGCTGTCCCTCACAGTGACAGTATGAACGAGGTCCGAACGGATCGGCCTCAAACGTTGAGGGAAGAGACAGCTATGGAACATTATGCGGCGATAGACGTGTCACTGAAACTCAGCAGCGTGTGCGTGGTGGACGCCAGTGGGAAGATCGTCCACGAGATGAAAGCGGCGAGCGATCCGGAAGCGCTCGTTGCGTTGTTCCGGAAACTCGGTCTGCCACTGACCCGAATTGGCCTGGAAGCAGGACCTTTGTCGGGGTGGCTGCACGCTGGGCTTACTGCGGCGTGGTTCCCGGTGATCCCGATAAAGACGAGGCATGTCAAGGCGGCGTTGAAGGCGATGACGGCGAAGACAGGCCGGAACGGCGCCCGTGGCATGACGCAGCTGACGCGCATGGGATGGTTCCGTCCGATTCACGCCAAGACGCCGCCGGCGCAGGAGATCCGAGCGATTCTGAAGGCACGAAAGTTGCTCGTGAACAAGTTGCCGAGGCCTCGCTGAACGGAGCGCTCGATAAGCAGATCATGCCGCATTCGCGGCATAAGGATCTCGGGATCATGCGCGGCTATCGGCGGCGGGCGCGCATGGTGGTCGACAACCCTGCCGGGCTACTGGCTCTGTGAGCCCGGGGAAACTGCGGAAGCGGGCTCTGCCCAGTTCGGCCACGGGCCGGACGGGCCCTGGAACACATCCTTGGCGCCGGCGCACATCGACTGGCTGCGCAACCTGCTCACGATGAGCGGCCCGGCCGGAGAGGTGGCGCGGTTCTGTACCGCGGCACGGGGGACCAACGCGGTCCCGTGGCACCTCGATCTCGACCACGAGAAACAACGGCTGGTGCGATCATCGTCTCGCCTCGGCCATGCGAGGCTCCCGAAGACTGTGCGTGCGCCCACGATGTTCTGGCCGAGTAATCCGCGTTGAGTCTCGAGGGCCCAGTGGGGCCGGTTCACTCGATGCTTCCTTTGGTCCCCATGTGCCTGGCGTTACGAATTGCCGCCCTCCAGATCTCCGGAAGAGGTCCGCCCTGGCCGACGACCGGATCCGTCGGAGGAAATTCGAGCGCCGCCATGCGTGAAGCCAGTGCCTCGTTTGCCGCCACGCGTAGAAGGTCATAGTCGCGGTGGTCTGGAGGGTACGCCCCGACCACCAGGAAATCTGCGTTGGCATCGATCAGGAAATGACCGGTACCGGCCGGCAGCACAGCGACATCTCCCGCCCGTACGCCGATTTCCAAGCCGTTGGGGCCGCCCAGGATGAGGCGTGCTTCTCCCTTTGCGAACCCAAGGACCTCGTGGGCATTCGAATGGTAATGATGAAAGCGGAAGACTCCATTCCGCCACGATGCCGGCCAGCCATTCTTGTCGAAGAGCGCCTCCATCCGGCTTGCCGTTTCCTGGCCGCCAGATCGTGCCGCGTTGTGGTAGAGCAGGGCCGGCAACACCGGGTTCGACCAACCTTTTGTCCTCAGGCAAAGTTTCTCTGGCACCATCGGGGACTCCTCGGTTGTAACCGTCGTTGAAGCCATCTTGGGATCTCGGATCTCGCGCGCTTCGGGTCAAGGTGGTGGAATTCGCGTTTAGCGGCATGGCGGGTACGGTTGCAAATGGCGGGACATGTCTGGACGATCGGATACGAGAAATCCGGATGGCCGGGATTTCTGGCGAAGCTGCAATCGGTCGGTGTCATGCCGGTGATCGATGTGCGCGACCTTCCACTGTCGCGCCGTGCTGGTTTTTCCAAACGCCAGCTTGCGGCTGGGCTGGCGCAATCCGGCATCGGCTATGTCCATCTGCGCGCGCTCGACACGCCGCCGGAAGGGCGCGAGGCCAACCGTAGACGCGAACGGGCAAGATTCTGGCGGGTCGTCGACGCCAGGCTTAAGACTCTCGAGGCCGAGATTGCATTGCAGGAACTTGCGGAACTCGCAACCCAAACGCCATCCTACCTGCTCTGCCATGAGGCCGATCCCGGGGGCTGCCATCGGAAACGAGTCTCTGAAATCCTTGCGGCACGATATGGCTTCACTATTCAGCACCCATTGATTCGTGACAAGTCCGTTGTCAAGCCGGTACTCTGAACGCGTTTCTGCGCCCCATAACAGCCTTACCTCTGTGTTGATGCGAATCCACGCGGATGCTCGGCCGTTTTTCGCTGGGCTGTTGCCGCCAACCAAGGGCATTCTCATGTTAATCGGCTGTGGTCATTTCTCGGGCAGGGAATAAGCAGGGAAAGGCGGCACAGCAGATGCAGCTCTGCATCAACTTCTCCAGCTCGACATTGAAAAGGCAACCGGAAAGCGCCATCAGCACGCCGTCATATTTGAAAGTCGTCAGTCTTCCTGCGCTGTTCGAGCGATGCGGGATCCGCTCGATCGCCCGGGTGACGAACATGTTGCCCTCTTCCGCGACACGAAACAGGGTACGGACCACGCGGCCTGTGGAGCTGTAATCGTAATGGTAACGGGAATAGTACCCAGTATAGCGCCACAGAATAGCGTGATTAAGGCTGGTCAGCGAAATGAGTTCGTCCAGGATCTTCTGGCGGGGGCTGGCCGCATTGTCACGCACATACGGCAAGACGCCGTGCCCGGGTCCCGCGAACTTCCGGCGAAAGTCCTCGTGGGGCAGGAATAGTTCCTCTGTGTTCACCCCGAAGAACCGGGCGATCCTGCCAAGGAGATATACAGAGGGATCGCGCACCCTGAGAGGTACTTGTTAAATTGCTGACGATTGATGGCGAGTGCCCGGCATATGCTCGAGATGGAGGGATAGAATCCACAGAGATGCCCGAGGTTCGACGCAAGCGGCGGTGGCCGGGGCGCGTTTGTCGCACCTGGGATCGAGCGTTTGGAAAGCGAAGCCATAAGGTGATCTTCCAGAGTGAATTTGTACGCACTTCGCCGGTTTACGCTATAGAGTGTCAAGCCGCTCAATCATTACGCCTGGCAGCGAAATTGCAGTTTGCGAGCAATGGGGCGTAGCGTAAACCCAAAATCCGGGGCGGGCGATGGCGTGAAATTTCAGGCAATCGTAGTGGGAGGGGGCATTGTCGGACTGAGTGCCGCCTGGCATCTCATTCGGAGCGGCCTTCGACGAGTGCTTGTTTTAGAACGCTATATTCTCGCCTCAGGTGCCACCGGGCTCGGGACCGGCTCGGTCCATACCCAGCGGTGGCATGCCATCGACTCGGCGCTCATCCTGCGCAGCAAGCGCGTGATGCGGGAACTCTCGGAACGAAGTGGAGGGGCCTTTCGGCTCTATCCCGTGGGACGGCTGACATTGGCTGGCGAGCGAGACGAACCCATCGTCCGGAATTATGCGGCACAGCTGCGGTCGGCGGGTGTCGATGCGGTCGAACTGTCTCCCCGTGAGGTCGCGGAGCGATTCCCCGGCGTCAACGTCTCGGATGTCGCTGTCGCGTTGCATACCGGGGACGACGGCATCGTCTATCCTCCTGCACTGCTCTGGACGCTCGCCGGTTTCTTTCGCAACGACGGAGGCACGATATGGGAGGGCTGCGAAGTCCGCCGCATCGCCGTCGAGCATCGCGTCGCACGAGGGATTGAACTGGCAAACGGCGATACGATCGAGAGCGATCGCGTGATTGTGGCGGCCGGGATCTGGACGAGGCAGATTCTGAGGGCGTCAGGCTTTGATCTTGTACTGAAACACTCCGTGGCGCATACTGCGGTCGTGACCGTAGGCCGCGCCGATCTCTGGCTCCAAGTTCCTTCCCTGCTCGACGGCACACAAGGCCTCATCGCGATACCCCGCAACCCGGGGACGATCATGGCGTCCAACGCCGCCGGGGAATACGAGGCAAGCAAAGAGACCGCGCAAGCCGTTCTCAAGGCTCGCTCCGTCGAGGTACAGCGTGCGGACGCAGCCTTCTTTGAAAAGAAAGCCGTCCAGCAGCGACACATTCTGCGGCAACTGCGCCATCGCTACAGGGATCACGACGTTCGCGGCGTCGTGGGCCACTGGGCAGGCCTTTTGGATGGCACCCCTGACAGCCATCCATATGTGGGACCCTTTCCCAAGGTGGAGGCGTTCTGGGTAGGATGTTGTCTGACCGGCTACGGGGTGCAGCGCGGACCTGGTGTTGGTGAGGCCCTGGCTCAGCTTGCACTGGAGCGGCCTCTTTCGGTCGACATGGATGCTTACCGCCTCGATCGTTTTGACCCTGCCTTCGACTTTCAGATCGACATGTCCGGCGACAACCCGTTCGAGGGGTTTCGCGAACCGCGAGAGTGGCCGGCGATGGTCACTGACCGAGAGTAAAGAGACGGCGAGTTCAGGGTGGCGCCGCACCATCTCCTCGAACACCGCGACCGCTCGCAGGCTC
>JASHVY010000539.1 GCA_030044345.1 Acetobacteraceae bacterium
GCGCGCCCGATCGATCTTGCGGTCCACCTTGGCGAGATCGTCGGGCTGGCGGGGCTGGAGGGCCATGGCCAGGCCGAATTCATCCAGACAATCACAGGGATCCGGCGGCCCGTTTCCGGCAGCGTCCATGTCGATCGCGGTGGTCGGCGATACACGATCGATTCCGTCCGGTCCGCCGACCGCGCCAACATGGCTTATATCCCGGGGGACCGGAAAACCGAGGGCGTGTTCGCCAATCTCTCGGTTCTCGAGAATTTCGGCATCGCCTGCTATCGCCGTACGTCTCGCGCCGGCTTCATCGACCGAAGGCGTGTGGCGCGGATGTTTTACGATCACGTCAAGGATCTCTCGATCCGCATCGGCCGTGCCACGGCGCCGATCAATTCCTTGAGCGGCGGAAATCAGCAGAAAATCGTGGTCGGCCGTGCGCTCGCCGCCTCGCCCCTGGTGCTGGCGCTGAACGATCCGACCCGCGGCGTCGATATCGGCGCCAAGCGGGACCTCTATGCCCTGCTGCACAGGCTGGCGGAGGAGGGCAAGGCCATCCTCTTTCTTTCCAACGAGATCGAGGAGTTCGTCGGCCTGTGCGACAAGGTGGTCGTGTTCCGCTCGCAAAGCGTGTTCGGCACGCTCGAAGGCGGGGAGATCACCGCCGATGCGGTGCTCGCTGCCATGTTCGGATACAGAGATGCCCGAGATCTCGACCGCGCCGGGCCCTGAGCATTCCGCCGCGCGCTTTCTCATCAGGCAACGCTCGCTGGCCACGCCGGCGGTCCTGTTCGCCATTCTCCTGGTGATATCGGCATTCCATGGCCCGCACCTCTTCACATCGGACGGGCTGGCGGGGGCCGTGATCGGCGCCGCGCCGCTGGTGCTGGCGACGCTTGCCATCACGATCATTGCCGTGGCCGGCCCGGCGGGTGTCGATCTTTCCGTCGGGCCCGCGATGACCTTCATCAATATCGGGATCGTGCTCGGGCTTCCGGTGCTCGGACTTTCCAGCCCACTTGCCGTCTTCGCCTTCGCCATCCTGCTTGGCGTGCTGCTCCAGGCGGCGATGGGAACGCTGATCGCCGTGCTGCGCGTCAGCACCGTTGTGGTGACGCTCGCGGTCTATCTGGTGCTGGACGGGCTCAACACCGTGATCCTTCCCCAGCCGGGCGGCACGGCGCCGGATTGGCTCGCGAACTGGGGCTCCTCATCCTCCATCCTCTCGCCCATCCTCTATGTCCCGCTTGCCGCCTTCGTTCTCTGGACGCTGATCGCGTGCACCACCTTCTTCCGCAATGTCCGCCTGATGGGTGCGAATGACCGGACGGCATTCGTGAGCGGCGTGAAGCTGATCCCCATCCGCATCGGCGCGCACGTGATCTGCGGCGTGTTCGTCGGCATTGCCAGCGTGATGTATACCGGGCTGATCGGCTCGGCCGACCCGACTGCCGGCGCCCCGTACACATTGAGCGCGGTGACCGCCCTCGTCATCGGCGGCGCGAGCCTGGCCGGCGGCCGCGCCCGTGGCCTCGGCTCGGTGCTCGGCGCGATCGATATCTGGCTCATCTCCTATGTGCTTTCCACGTTCAATTTCGGCCTGAACGCGAGCTACTGGGTGCAGTTCGCCACCGGTGCCGTGCTGGTCGTGGCGCTCGTCACCGGCGGTGTGCTTTCCGGCCTGTCCGGAACCGGCCGGTGGCGCGGCGCGGGGGTGACGCCCTCATGAGCATGGCGGGAAGCGCCGATCCTCGTGTTTCCGCCCGCCGGCCGACTCTCTGGGCCTCCATCGTGGAGCACTGGAGCACGGGCATGGCGTGCGCCGTTCTGGTGGCGCTGATTGCCTTCGGCGCCGCCACGATCGACGGGTTCTGGTCGCTGCTCAATCTCCGCTCCAATCTCGTTTTCGCTTCGTTCCTCGGCATCGCGACAATCGGCCAGACTCTGTGCGCGCTGATCGGCGGCCTCGATCTTTCGATCCCCTTCGTCCTCGGGGCGGCCAATGTGGGCCTTGTGAAATTGATGAACGAGGGTGTGCCGTCGGGCCTCGGCATCGTCATCGTGCTCGTGCTCGGGGGGCTGATCGGCGCCTTCAACGGCGCGCTCAGCCAGCGGCTGCGCGAGCAGTCCCTCGTGGTCACGCTCGGGGTTGGCAATGCCGTGCTCGGGCTGGTGCAGATTCTGGTGAGCAGCAGCGGGGTTTCCGGCATCTCGGGCGGCACCATCGAAGGCAAGATCCCGAAATGGATCGAGGGATTTTCCTCCTTCAACCACGCGATCGGCATCGCACCCGCAGTCATCCTTTGGGTGGCGCTCATCGTGCTGACCATTCTGCTGCTGCGGCGGACCTGGCTCGGCCGCAGCCTCTATGCGCTCGGCGGCAATCCGACCGCGGCCGAGCGCGTGAAGGTGTCGAGCCGGTGGACATGGACCCTGGTGTTCGGCGCGAGCGGAGTGACTGCGGCGCTCACCGGCATCCTGCTGCTCGGCTATACGGGGAGCGGCTATGCCGGGGTCGGCGATCCCTATCTCTTCACCACCATCGCGGCGGTGCTGATCGGGGGCACCTCGCTCGTCGGCGGGCGGGGCGGCTATGGGCTCAGCGTTCTCGGCGTGCTCATCCTGACCGTGCTGCAGACCATCCTCTCGGGCTACAGCCTCTCCCAGGCCGCGCAGGAAGCGATCCTCGGCGCGCTCATCATCCCGACCGTCGCGCTCTACGCGCGCAGCCCGCATCCGCGGATGCTGATCTGAATGGTTATCATAACGAAACGTTCTCCGGATCGCGCGCGGGCGAGGAGCAGGCGACATAAATCTGTTATGGAACAATGCGTTTCCGCGATCGGGCTGTTTGACAACCGGGTCCATTGATGACAGACATCCGATCCGGCGCTGCGTGAACCCTGTGCTCACCCTCGATGGGGTCGCGATCATTCGCGGCGCGGACTTCATCGAGACAAGAAAAGGGAGGAGGCTTACCAAGATGGCAGACGTTGCGAATACCAATCACTTCTATGAGCTGGTTCCCAGGAACGCCCGGGTCGAACGGCTCGGAACCGGATTCACCTTCACCGAAGGGCCGGTGTGGAATCATTCCGGCAAATTCCTCCTCTTCAGCGACATGCCCGGCGATGTGCGGCGGCGCTGGGATGCAGCGGGCGGCGTGCGGGAGGTGCAGCGGCCGTCGAACAAGGGAAACGGAATGACCTATGATGTCGATGGCAACCTGCTGATCTGCGAGCACGCCACCAGCTCCGTGGTGCGGCTGCGTCCCGACGGCAGCCGCCAGACGGTTGCCTCACACTATCAGGGCAAGGAGCTGAACAGCCCGAACGATGTCGTCGTCGCCAGGGACAAGAGCCTCTATTTCAGCGACCCGACCTATGGCCGGATGCCGGTGTTCGGCGTCGAGCGCAAGCAGGACCTCTCGTTCCAGGGTGTCTATCGGGTTCAGCCCTCGGGTGAGGGGATCCAGCTCCTGGGCAACGACTTCGAGCAGCCGAACGGGCTTTGCTTCTCCCCCGACGAGTCCCTGCTCTACATCAACGACAGTCCCCGCGCTCATATCCGCGTGTACAAGGTCGCGAAGGACGGGACGATCAGCGGCGGGTCGGTCTTCTTCGACCATATCGGCTCGGGCGCCATCGAGGAAGGCATTCCCGACGGCATGAAGTGCGACGAGGCAGGCAATATCTATGTCTCCGGGCCGGGAGGAATCTGGGTCATCAGCCCCGAGGCCAAGCTGCTCGGCCGGATCGATGTTCCCGAGAATGTCGGCAATCTCAACTGGGGCGGCGATGACTGGAAGACGCTGTTCATCTGCGCTTCCACATCCCTCTACAAGATCGATCTCACGGTCAGCGGCAACCGGCTCTCCTACATGGTTTAGACCCAATGGCCTCAATTGACGGATAGGCTTGCTGTTCTGCCGGAGCCACAAAATCCAGGAACCATAAAATCGAGGAGGAAGACATGGCGAACGGAGACCCATTGCGGATCAACCGCGCGGCTGCGGCCGTCATCATTCAGGACCTGCAGAACGATGTGATCGGTGAGGGCGGGGCCTTTGCCGCCTCGGGTTCGCCGAAGCATGCCGCGAGCCAGAAAATCGTCGCCAATGTCGCGCAGCTTGCGAAGGAGGCGCGTGCGCTGGGCGTGCCCGTCATTCACATTCACTATATCGTCGAGCCCGGCGCGAAAGGTCTGAAGCTGAACGCGCCTTTGTTCAAGGGCATCAAGGAGGCGAACGCCGTCGTGCGGGGAAGCTGGGGGGCTGCACCCGTGCCGGGGCTCGAGCCCCAGGAGGGGGATTTCGTCGTCGAGAAGATGCGCATGAACGGCTTCTACAACACGAGGCTCGAAACCCTCCTGCACGGCCTGGGTGCTGAAACGGTGATCATCACCGGCGCCTGGACCAATATGTCGATCGAGCACACGGCGCGACATGCCGCGGACGCCGGCTTCGAGGTGATCGTCGCGAGCGACGGCACGTCCACCGTGAATGACGAATGGCAGAAGACGGGCCTCAATTATGCGCTCACCAATGTGGGCCGAACGCCGAGCTGCGCCGAGATCATTGCGGCGCTTCGCGGGTGATCAGGAGTGGATTGATCTAGAAAGTGTCATGCACTTCGATGAAGTACCAGAAAGAAGGAAACTTCTTTTTCTGAAGAAAAAGAAGCAAAAAGACTTTTCTCCGTTTTCCGGACCAGGCGCTGCCTGTGGACTATGAATGAAAGGATAAAAGTTCTTTCTTTCAAGAAAGAACAGCCTCTCTAAATGCGCGCGGGCGCAGCCTTGTCCGTGTCCGACCCGCGGCGGAGCGCGAGCTTGGCGGCGAGCGCGATCGCGTTCTCGAGCGCGCCGGTCGAGGCGATGCCTTTGCCGACGATATCGAAGGCGGTGCCATGCGCCGGGGTGGTGAAAACGGTGCGGAGCCCGGCCGTCACCGTGACACCGCGGTTGAAGCCGCGCAGCTTCGTCGCGATCTGCCCCTGGTCGTGATACATCGAGAGCACGCCGTCGTACTCGCCGGCGAAGGCCTTGATATAGACCGTATCCGAAGGGAAGGGGCCGGTGCAGGCGATGCCTTCCGCTTCCATCGCCTCGACCGCCGGGCGGATGATCTCGATCTCCTCGGTTCCGAAAAGCCCGTTCTCACCGCCATGCGGGTTGAGGGCGGCGACGGCGAGCCGCGGTGCGGCGATGCCGGCACGACGCATCGTGGTGTCGGCGAGGCGGATCGCATCGCGGACGCGCCCGGGCGTGATCTGCTCGATTGCCTCTCGTAATGAGACGTGCGAGGTGACGCGCGACATCCATTGCCCGTCGAGCACATTCATCTCGCTGAAATGGCCGTTATGGCGCAGCAGATGGGCGAACATCCTGTGCTCGTCTGGGAATTTCCAGCCGCCGTCATACATCGCGCGCTTGTTGAGCGGCGCGAAGGTGATCCCGTCCACGAGGCCGCGCTCGGCGAGCGTGATGGCATAGGCCAGGGTCTCGCCCGTGAGGCGGCCGGATTCGGCGGAGATGGCTCCGCGCGGGAAGAGCGCCGGATCGATATTGCCGAGATCGATGAGCGGCACGATCTCCGACGATCCGCCGATCGCGTCCTCGAGCAGGTCTTTTTCCGTGACCCGCTGCCAGCGCAGCGCTACGTGGGCATCGCGCGCCCCGAGCTCGAGGACGCGCGCATCCCCGACGACGACGAGGCGTGCCGTCTCCGCCATTTTCCGCTCGTGCAGCAGGCGGGCGCAGATCTCGGGGCCGATCCCCGTGCAGTCCCCGAGCAGGAAGGCGAGGCGCGCGGTTTCGTTGGCGTGGGACATCCGCTTCTACTCCGCAGCTCGGGCCTGGCCAAGGAAAGGGGCGAAGAATTCGTGAAGGGCGGCAAAGGTTTCGTCCGGGCACTCTTCCTGGAGATAATGGCCCGAGGGAACCGTGGCCGCCTTCACGATGTGGGTCGCATAACGCGACCAGATCGCGGCCGCGTCGTGATTGCGCCCGACGCCGCCCTTCTCGCCCCAAAGAACGAGCGTTGGACAGGTGACGCGGCGGCCGGCTTCGAAATCCTCCGTGTCCATCGGCAGATCGACCGCGAAGGTCGCGCGATAATCCTCGCACATCGCGTGGATGGTCTCGGGGTTGCGAATGCAGCGGATGTAGTCGGCCAAGGCCTCGGGCCCGAAGAAACCGGTGCCCTGATCGGTCTTCGAGAGCTTGCGGCGGATGAAGAATTCCGGATCGGCGCCCATCATCCGCTCCGGCGTCGGGCTCGGCTGGATCATGAAGAACCAGTGCCAGGAGAAGGTGGCCCACTGGCGGGTGACATGGTTGAGCAGGTGGTGCTGGGGCAGCATGTCGAGGAAGGCGGCGCGCAGGATTTGCTCCGGCCGGTCGAGGCACATCCGGTGCAGCACGCGGGCGCCGCGGTCATGCCCGGCGGCGAGGAAACGCGCGAACCCGAGCGCCTGCATGACCTCGAACTGGTCCTGGCCCATCGAACGGAAGGAATAATTCTCGTGGTTCGGGCCGTCGGGCGGCTTGGAGCTATCCCCATAGCCGCGCAGATCGGTGCAGACGACTGTGAAATCCTGGGCGAGGCGCGGCGCGATCTTGTGCCAGGAAAGATGGTTGAAGGGGTTGCCGTGCAGCAAAAGGAGCGGCGGCCCGCTGCCGCCGGTCACGGTGACGATCTCCGCCCCGGTGGTGCTGACGATCTGCTTTCGAAAGCCTTCGAGCATGGGCTGGCCCCCACCCGGCGCAGGCCGCCGGCGAGGGGAAGCTGGCGTCGCCGCGGGGGAGTGTCAATCGAAAATCGTCGACGATTTTGGCACGGTACCCTTGCGGCGGCGCGAACCGCCGCATTAGGCTGAGCCACGTTTCAGGCGTGCCGGGTCCGTCCCATGGAGAGTCCGACGATCCGCA
>JASHVY010000540.1 GCA_030044345.1 Acetobacteraceae bacterium
TCACCGCATCCTCCGGCACGGCCGGATCGACCAGCCGATGCACGAAGCTCGTATTGGCGCCGTTCTCGAGCAGCCGGCGAACGAGATAGGCGAGCAGATCCTCGTGCGTCCCGACCGGCGCATAGACCCGCACGGGACAGTCCGGCCCCACCACGCCCTCGTAGAGCGGCTCGCCCATGCCGTGCAGGCGCTGCATCTCGAAGGTTCCCGGCTCGGCAAGCTCGAGGATCGTCGCGAGCGAATGGGCATTGTGGGTGGCGAAGGCCGGGCGGAGGGACGGGCGCGCGAGCATCTGCCGCGCGAGCGCGAGCCAGGAGACATCGGTCGCCGCCTTGCGCGTGAACACCGGATAATCTTGGTGCCCCTGCACCTGGGCGAGCTTGATCTCCGTATCCCAGTAGGCGCCCTTCACCAGCCGCAGCGGCACACGGTGCGCGCCGGCGATGCCGGCCACCCAGTCGATCACCGCGGGCGCGCGCTTCTGATAGGCCTGCACCGCGAGCCCGAGCCCATCCCAGCCGTCGAGCGCCGGATCACCGAGGACCGCGGCAAAGATATCGAGGCTGATTTCCAGCCGCTCGGCTTCCTCGGCATCCACGGTGAGGCCGATATCCGCCGCCTTCGCCGCCCGCGCGAGCCGGCCGAGGGAGGCGATCAGCGCCGGCACGCAGCGTGCCTCCTGCAACGGCTCATAGCGCGGATGAAGCGCCGAGAGCTTCACCGAGATCCCCGGTCCTTCGACCGGGCCGCGACCGGCGGCCGCCTTGCCGATCGCGCCGATTGCCGATTCATAGGCGTGCTGATAGCGCTCGGCGTCCTTCATCGTCTTCGCCGCCTCGCCCAGCATATCGAAGCTGTAGCGCCAGCGCCTTCCATCCCCCGTGGCGGCGCGGCCGAGCGCCTCGTCGATCGTCCGGCCGAGCACGAACTGGCGTGCCAGCACGCGCATCCCGCGGCGGAGCGCGGTGCGGATCACCGGCTCGCCGAGCCGGCGGACCATGCGGCCGATCGCGGAGCCGGCGCCTTCTGCGCCTTCCTCGAAGGCGAGCACCCGCCCGCTCAGCATGAAAGCGAAGGCGGAGGCATTCACGGCGAGACTGTCGGCCCGGCCGAGATGCGCCTCCCAGTCGGGCCCGCCGATCCGTTCCTCGATCAGCCGGTCCGCGGTCGCCGCATCGGGAATGCGCAGCAGCGCCTCGGCGAGGCAGAGCAGTGCCACGCCCTCCGCCGTGCCGAGCCCGAATTCCCGCAGGAACCCGGTCACATCCGCGCCGGGCCGATAGGCGGCCCGCGCCGCGCGCACGAGGGTTTTGGCGCGCGCCTCGATCCGCGCCGCGAGGGCGAGCGGCGGGCTCGCCGCGTCGAGAAGCGGGGCCAGCGCCTCCGCTTCGGCGAGACGGTGCAGCGCGCGCATCGCGCTGCGATCGGGCATCTTCGTTGCGGGTGGCGGTGCGTCAGGCACGGAACAGATCATTCCGCCGGGGCGCAGTCCGGGGGACGGGCTGGCTCAGCCGGCGGCGCCGACCCATGCCCCGAGGCTGGTTCGCTGCCGTCCTTCCGCATCGAAATTTTCCGGATCCAGCCAGCGTTGATAGCCTTCCCTGAGCCGCGGCCATTCCCGGTCGATGATCGAGAACCAGGCCGTGTCGCGATTGCGGCCTTTATAGACCACCGCCTGGCGGAAGATCCCCTCGAAGGTGAAGCCGTAGCGCAGCGCCGCCCGGCGGGAGGCCGCATTCAGGCTGTCGCATTTCCACTCGAAACGCCGGTAGCCGAGCTCATCGAACACGCGGCGGGCGAAAAGGAAGATCGCCTCGGTCCCCGCGCGGCTTCGTTTCAGAACCGGCGTGAAGTTGATGTTCCCGATTTCGATCACGCCGTTCGCGACATCGATCCGCATCAGCGCGGCAGTGCCCACGGCGCGCCCGCCCTTCTTCTCGATGATGGCGTGAAAGAGCGGATCATTTCCCTCCGCAACCGTCTCCACCCATGCGCGATAGGCGGCAAAATCCGAAGGCGGCTCCTGCCCAAGATAGATCCAGTTCTCCGCCGCCTCGCCATAGGCCGCGAAGAGCATTTGCGCATGAAGCTCGGCCGAGAGCGGCTCGATCCGGCAATAGATCCCTTCCATGGGGTGCCGCGGCGGCATCGGCCGCGCGGTCCAACCGGGAACCGGAACCCCAACCGGCAGCATGGACATCATCCCCCCCGACATCGTTGCGGAAATTCTCGCGTGCGGAACGTGCCCCACGCTACAGAAAGAGTTATGCACTTCGATGAAGGATCGGAAAGAAGGAGACTTCTTTTTCTGAAGAAAAAGAAGCAAAAAGACTTTTATCCGTTTTCCGGGCCAGAGCGTGATGATTTTTGATCATCACGCTCTGGTTTTGCTTTCTAGATCAATATGGCTTTGGCGGATCACGGAGTGATCCGCCAAAGCCATATTGATCTAGGCCCCGGCCGGGGACTCCGAATGAAAGGATGAAAGTTCTTTGGTTCTTTCTTTCAAGAAAGAACAGCCCTCCTTGCTTACCGCACAAGACAGGGTGGACGATTCATAACACTCCCTGGAAGCGCGAAAATCGCTATTTCAGTCCGTGGCCGAGATAGACCGGGGTCGTGGAAGCCGGGACGCCGTCATGTGCGATGGTGAGCGGCGGCAGCGTCTCG
>JASHVY010000541.1 GCA_030044345.1 Acetobacteraceae bacterium
GAAAATGTTCCTGGTCGCGAAAGACCCGCGCCGGCGCCTCGATCACCTGATGCTCGGGCTTCACGGCCGAGATCTTGATGACGGCCTGGCCGAGATTGCCGGTAAGAATGCGCAAGCCTCCATCCGGGCTGAACGGATGGGAGGCGAGGCGCAGCACCTCCTCATTCTCGCTCACCGGCAGGACCGAACGCCAGACGAGCGAATCGCCGTCGAGCTCGGGCTGGGTGCAATAGGTGGCAAGCCCCTCGCCCCAGACCGTCTGCGCATCTTCGTGCAGCAATCCATGATCGAGCAGGGTGCCGATCAGCACCGGCATGCCGCCGGCGCGATGGAACTGGTTCACATCGGCGCCGCCATTCGGATAGATGCGCGCGAGCAACGGAACGTTCTCGGAAAGATCGGAGAAATCCTGCCAGGTGATACGGATTCCCGCGGCCTTCGCCATCGCCACGAGGTGGATCGTGTGGTTGGTCGAACCGCCCGTGGCAAGCAGGCCAACCATGCCGTTGACGACCGCACGTTCGTCCACAAGCCGGCCCACGGGTAGAAACGCATTGCCGAGCGCGGTGATCGAAATGATCCGCTGCGCGGCCGCAACCGTCAGCGCATCGCGCAGCTTCGTTCCGGGATTGACGAAGGAGGCGCCCGGAAGATGGAGCCCCATGATCTCCATCAGCATCTGGTTGGAATTGGCGGTGCCGTAGAAGGTGCAGGTGCCGGGGCTGTGATAGGATTTTTCCTCGGCCTCCAGCAATTCCGCCCTGCCGATCTTGCCCTCGGCGTAAAGCTGGCGGATGCGCGTCTTCTCGGCGTTGGAAAGGCCCGAAGGCATCGGCCCGGCAGGGACGAAGATCATCGGCAGATGGCCGAAGCGCAGCGCGGCGATGACGAGGCCGGGCACGATCTTGTCGCACACGCCGAGCATCAGCGCACCGTCGAACACATCGTGCGACAGGGCCACGGAAGCGGCGAGCGCGACCACGTCCCGGCTGAAGAGCGAAAGCTCCATCCCGGTGCGGCCCTGCGTTACGCCGTCGCACATCGCCGGCACGCCGCCGGCGAATTGCGCGATGCCGCCCGCCTCCCGCACCGCCTCCTTGATGATCGCCGGAAAACGCTCGAACGGCTGATGCGCCGAGAGCATGTCGTTATAGGCGGAGACGATCGCGATATTGGGCTTGGCGGTGCCGTTGAGGTCCGCCTTATCATGGGCGGAGCAGGCGGCGAAGGCATGGGCGAGATTGCCGCAGCCGATCCCTGCCCGATGCACGCCCGCGCTGGCGGCGGCATCGAGGCGGGTGAGATAATCCTCCCGCAATGGGGCGCTGCGCTCGCGGATGCGGCGGGTCAGGGCGAGGATTTCGGAGCGTGGCATTGTCGATCTCCGTCACTTCCGTCAGGTGCCGTCCGCCTGCTCCTCGAACCAGGTGCGGTTGTCGCGCTCGATCAGCGCGATCGCGGACGAAGGCCCCCAGGTGCCGGCCGTATAGGGCCGCGGCCGGTCGCCAGTTTCCCGCCAGGAATCGTGGATCTGGTCGATCCAGGCCCAGGCGGCCTCGACCTCGTCGCGGCGCATGAAGAGCGTCGCGTTGCCGCGCACCACATCCATCAGCAGCCGTTCATACGCATCCGGAAATTTGCGCTTGAAGGTTTCCGCGAAGCTCAGATTGAGCGCCGCCATGCGCAGGCGGAGCCCGCCCGGCCCCGGTTCCTTGGTCCAGAGATTGAGGCGGATATGCTCGTCCGGCTGCACACGGATGATCAGCCGGTCCGGCGTCTGCTCCGCGCCATTGCCGGGAAACACCCAGTGCGGCACCGGGCGGAACTGGATGACGATCTCCGAGACCTTCTGCGGCATCCGCTTGCCGGTGCGCAGATAGAAGGGCACCCCGGCCCAGCGCCAGTTGCGGATCTCGGCCTTGATCGCGGTGAAAGTCTCGGTGCTGCTGGCGCCGCCGACATCCTCCTCCTCGAGATAGCCGCGGACCGGCACGCCTGCGATCGCCCCGGCACGGTACTGGCCGCGCACCGTCTTGTGCCCGACATCGGCAACATCGATGGGGGCAAGGGCATGCAGAACCTTGATCTTCTCATCGCGCACCGCCTCGCGGTCGAGCGAGGCCGGCGGCTCCATCGCCACCAGGCAGAGAAGCTGCAGCAGATGGTTCTGCACCATGTCGCGCAGCGCGCCGGTGTGGTCGTAATAGCCGCCACGGCTCTCGATGCCGAGGCTCTCGGCGACCGTGATCTGCACATGATCGATATGCTGGCTCTGCCATACCGGCTCGAAGAGCGCATTGGCGAAGCGCAGCACCAGGAGGTTCTGCACCGTCTCCTTGCCGAGATAATGATCGATGCGGAAGATCCGGTGCTCGGGGAAGACGGCGCCGACCTCGTCATTGATGGCCCGGGCGGAGGCGAGGTCGTGGCCGATCGGCTTCTCGAGAACGACGCGCGATTCGGGGAAAAGCGCGCCGGAAGCGCCAATGTTCCGCGCGATCGGGCCGAAGAGGCTGGGCGCGGTCGCAAGATAGAAGACACGCACCTCACGCGGGGCGTCGTCGAGCAGCGCCACGAGGTCCGACCAGCCGGCCTCGGCGGTAGCGTCCATCGAGACGAAATGAAGCCGTTCGCGGAAGCGCGACCAGGTCTGGCCGTCCACATCCTCGCCATCGAGGAACTCGTGCAGGTTCTTCTCGACGAACGCCTGATAATCATTGCGGGAGAATTTCCCGCGCGAGGTGCCGATGATGCGCGAGGGAGGCGGGATCTGCCCGTCCCGGTCGCGGCGGAAGAGAGAGGGGAGAAGCTTGCGGGTGGCAAGATCGCCGCTGCCGCCGAAGACGACATAATCGAACGGGGCGATGTAGGGGTTGTTGAAGTTCATGGCCATGAATGCGCGGACCTCCGTTCGCGTTTCCACCCGTGTTTCCGCCCCTGATGTGGCTTTCCGCAAGCCGATTCGCGGGCTTTGGCCCGGAAATCGGGTTCCTGCCGCGCTTCCTGCCCGTTCTGCGGGCGGGTCCGCAATCTTCGGCCCGGCGGCACCACTTTACCCGACCAATTATAAGGCCGGCGGGCCGGCGCATCCAGTTGGCCGCCACCGTGATATAGGCGCGCACCATGCGCATCCTTTTCATCGCCCCGAGCCGGATCGGCGATGCCGTCCTTTCCACCGGCCTTATCGACCATCTCCTCCGCCGTCATCAAGCAGCGCGGATCACGGTGGTTGCCGGGCCGATTTCGGCCGATGTCTTCACCCGCATGCCCAATCTCGCGCGCCTCGTCGTCATCGAGAAGCATCGCTACGACCTTCATTGGCTGCGGCTTTGGGCCATGGCTGCCGGCCAGCGCTGGGACCTCGTCGTCGATATCCGTGGCTCGGGGCTCGCCTGGTTCCTCCGCGCACGCCGCCGCGCGATCATGCGGATCGGCCCGGGACCGAAGATTGCCCAGCTTGGGCGGATTCTCGGCCTCGAACCGCCGCCGCTGCCCGTGGTCTGGACGGGCCCGGAGGACCGCGCCCGTGCCGCGGGCCTGCTGCCGCCCGGCCCGCCCATCATCGCGCTCGGCCCGACCGCGAACTGGGCGGGCAAGATCTGGCCACCCGATCGGTTCGCGTCCCTCTTTCACCGCCTTACCACCGGTCCGCTCGGCCCGGCTCGTGCCGCCATTCTCGCCGGACCGGGGGCTGAGGAGCAGAAGCTCGCCGCGCCCCTGCGCGCTTCCCTGCCGGACGCGATCGATCTTTCCGGCCGCCTCTCGCTGCCCGAGGCCGCCGCCTGCCTTGCGCGCGCCGCTCTCTTCGTCGGCAACGATTCGGGCCTCATGCATATTGCCGCCGCAGCAGGCACGCCCACCATCGGGCTTTTCGGCCCGACCCCGGCGGATGAATATGCGCCCGCCGGCCGCGTGGCCGCCGCCGTCCGTTCGCCCACCGGGCGGATGGAGGATCTTACGGTCGAGGCGGCCGCCGATGCCGCGCGCGCCCTGCTGCGGCTTCCTTCCGCCGCATGAGGGTCGCCCAGATCATGGCCGGTGCCCATCATGGCGGCGCCGAACTTTTTTTCGAGCGGCTTTCGGTCGCGCTTCATCGCGCCGGGGAGACCGTGCTGCCGCTCATCCGCAGCGACGCCGAGCGCGCGCAAAGGCTCGCCCAGGCGGGCCTCGCGCCGCAGCAGTTCCGTTTCGGCGGCCCGCTCGATTTCATGACCCGCCCGCGGCTCGCCCATGCGCTCGCGGGCTTCGCCCCGCGCGTCGCGGTGAGCTGGATGAGCCGCGCCACCGACCATGTGCCATCCGGCCCCTGGATCCATGTCGGCCGGCTGGGCGGCTATTACCCGCTTCGCCATTATCGGAAGTGTGATCATCTCGTCGGCAACACGAAGGGCCTCGTCACCTGGTTCCGAGCCAATGGCTGGCCCGAGGCGCGCACCCATTTCCTTCCCAATTTCGTCACCGACCATGGTGACGCCGCGCCAGCCACCGATCTTCCCACAAGTTTTCCCCCCGATCTTCCCCTTGGCCTTCCACCCTCCCGGCCGCGTCTTCTTGCCCTGGGGCGCCTGCACAAGGACAAGGGCTTCGATGTCCTGATCCGTGCGCTGGCCCGCCTGCCCGGCGCGATCCTGCTGATTGCCGGCGAGGGCCCCGAAGGCCCCGCCCTCACCCGGCTCGCCATCGAGCTCGGGCTTGGAGAGCGCGTCTTCCTCCTCGGTTGGCGCACCGATATCGGCGCCCTGCTCAAGGCCGCGGATGTTTTCGTCTGTTCGTCGCGGTCCGAGCCGCTCGGCAATGTCGTGCTCGAGGCCTGGTCCGCCCTCTGCCCGGTGGTGGCAGCCGATGCCGACGGCCCGCGCGAGCTGATCGCCGACGGCTCGGATGGGTTTCTCGTCCCACGCGAGGACGAGGTCCGGCTCGCGGACGCCGTTGCCGCGCTGATCGGCGCGCCCGAGCGCGCTGCCGCGCTGGCGGCGGCGGGAAGACGCCGGTTCCTTGCCGAGTTCGCCGAGGCCCCCGTGCTCGCCGCCTGGCGGCGCTTCCTCGCCACCATTCCGAAATGATCGTGCTCCAGGTCCTGCCCGCGCTCGAGGGCGGTGGCGCGCAGTTGAGCGCGCTCGAGACGGTGGCGGCGATCGCCGGGGAAGGCGGCACCGCGCTTGTCGCGAGCGGCGGCGGCCGGCTCGTTCCCCGCATTGCCGAAGCCGGGGGGCGCCATATCCTTCTCCCGCTCGATACGCGGAACCCGCTCGCGATCTGGCGCAATGAAGCGCACCTCGCCGCGCTCATCCGTGCCGAGCATGTCGATCTTCTGCACGCCCATTCGCGGGCCGTTGCCTGGTCCGCGCTTTTTGCCGCCCGCCGCGCGGGCCTGCCCCTCATCACCACCTGGCACGGCACATACGGGGAAGGGTTTCCCTTGAAGCGCCGCTACAACGCGGTGATGGCGGCGGGCGACCGCGTCATTGCCGTGAGCCGCTTCATCGCCGGGCGCATCACCGCACGCCACCACCTGGCCCCGCCGCGCCTTCGTATCATTCCACCCGGCGTCGATCCTGCCCGCTTCGATCCCGCCGCCGTTTCGCCCGCGCGCGCCGCTGCGCTCGCGCAGGCCTGGAGACTGCCGCAGGGCCGCCCCGTCATCATGCTGCCGGCACGGTTCGCGCGCTGGAAAGGACAAGGCGTGCTGCTCGCCGCCCTCGCCCGCCTCGCCAATCGCGATGCCATTGCCGTTCTGGTCGGGCCACTTGCGGGGAGGGAGCGCTATCTCGCGGAGCTGAGGTCGCAAGCCTCTGCGCTCGGCCTCACCGATCGTGTGTTCTTCCCTGGCGGGACGGACGATATGCCGGCCGCGCTTGCGCTGGCTGCCGTCGTCGTCAATGCCTCGACCGAGCCCGAGGCATTCGGCCGCGTCGTCATCGAGGCGCAGGCGATGGCCCGGCCCGTCATCGTTGCCGACCACGGGGCCGCGCCGGAAACGGTGTGTGAGGGAGAGACGGGCTGGCGCGTGAAGCCGGGCGATGCGGCGGCGCTCGCCGCCGCACTGGACCGGGCTTTCTCCCTGCCGCCTGCCGCGCGCACCGCGATCGGCGAGCGGGCGCGGGCCATGGTCATGGGCTCCTACAGCCTTGCCGCGATGCAGGGAGCGATGATTGCGATCTATCGCGAGCTTCTCACCCCATCCTGCACTATTCCGGGCACTATTCCGGCAAGCCGGTGATCAGATAGAGCGCCTTGAGCGCGGGGCCTGGTTGCGCCTGGGAACCGAATGCCTGGGTGAAGATCGCGGAAATCTCCCCGGAGCGATAGATTTCGGAAAGCGCGCGATCCACCGCAAGGCGGAAATCCTCATCCCCGCGCGGCAATGCCAGCGCAAAGGGCTCGATCGACAGAAAATTTTCGGCGAGCAGCGCCTGCGAAGGCGCTTGGCCGGTCGCGATGAAATAGGCCAGCGCCGCCCGGTCCGCGAAGTAGGCTGCGATCTTGCCGCTGCCCAGCAAGGCCATCCCCTCCGCCTGCGTCTTCACGGTGACGATATCGGCGGTAATTCCGGCCTGCTTGAGGCTCGCCCGCAGCTCCTGCTCGGTGGTGGTGCCACTGAGCACCCCGAGCTTCTTCCCAGCGAGCTGCTGGAGATTTCCGGGCCCGCCGGGGCGAATCATGATGCCGGCGCCATCGACGAAGGTCGGGAGCGAGAAATCGACCATTTCCCGTCGCGAGAGGGTTTCCGTCGTCGACTCGCAGAGCAGGTCCGCCTTCCCTTGCGCGATGGCCGTGAAACGATCCGCTGCGCCGACAGGGACATAGGTGATCTTGAGAGAGGGGCGGCCGAGCTGCCGGGCGATATTGTCGACGACCGCATGGCAGAGATCGATCATGAAGCCCACCGGCGTATCCGCCTTGTCGAGATAGGAGAAGGGTGGCGCATCTACGCGATAGGCGATGCGGACCGTTCCGTCCTGGCGGATGCGCGCGAGCACACCACCCGGCGCTTCCTGCGCGTGCGCGCTGCCGGCGGCAAGCAGCAGCGCCAGGCAGAAAAGCCTTATGCCATTTCTCATCCCGATATCTCCCTCCCGATGACCGAGCTTCGTACCCGGTGCCGTGGGGCGCAAACCCGAGGGCGCAACCTATGCGAATTTCAGAACCGGACACCAGATGATTGATTCTCCTGGTACCGTGCCTGTCGAGAGAAGCGTGATAAGGATTCGAAAACCCTTAAATTCGTTTGAAAAAGCAACCGGAAGCGATTTCGGACGGAACGGCCCGCTGCGCAAGGAGCAGCCTGCAAATCGCGCGAGAATCGGCAATCGCAATTTGACAGACTCTGAACGCAAGGATAAACAATTTGTGAAGGAGATTTTGGGTCAGGATCTTGAAGGGTGGCGCTGATTGATCTTGCTCGTTCAGCCCGATGCCGTTCAGCTCGATGCGTGGACGAACGTTTTGATCATACGAATGGCGTCTTCATAGACGCGGAGAGATCGGGCCGGCATTCCGAAGAGCTGACCGGCGATCAGGAACCGGCCATATCCGAGCTGCAAGGCGAAGCCGGAAGCGCTGACCACGTCTGTAGACACACCAGCGGCAATCGGCGGGTTTCGGATTCGTTTCGTTATCAGACCTTTTTCATTCCGCGGACGTTCGCATTGCTTTCGACGGTGTTCCTTTTGTCGGGCTGTGGCGCGGTCGTGCTCGGCGCGCTCGGCGGAACCGGCGTGGTCACCTACGCCTCCACGACGAACGACAAGGCCGTGCAGACCGCCGCGGTGGATCCGCCGCCGGATCCGCCCAACGATCCGCCTGCGCTTCCGACGAGCACCTTCGATTCCAGCGAGATTCGCAATTCGCAAATCGGCACGCAGGCCGAAGCCTACGAAAGGCCGGGCGCGAATTCGCAGCCGAACACGGCCGAGGGGAATCTGCCGTCCACAATCGCGGCAAACTACCCGTATAATCAAATTTATAATCCCCCCGATCCATTTATCGCCAATGAAATTCCAAGGCCGATCCCCCTCTTGGGCCTGCCGGCGGACACAAACTTCACTGTCGAGGCTCAGACGAACAATCGTAACGTCATCTTGCGGTCGCCGCAGTGATCCTATGAACGCGCACGCCGAACGTGATGATTTTCGATCGTTCCGGGACGTGATCGCCTGAGGTGACACCATCTCAGGCGATCACGATCTGACTGAGCGCGCCCGCCGCCCCGCGCCCGCGGCAAGCCCCCTCTTCCCGTGGAGCACAAAGCTCAGAGCTGAAAGCGGATCGGCACCTCGAGAAGGATCTTGGCTACCGGGTTGTTCGGCCCGACGCCAATCCCCGCGCCGAGATTGACGTTGATGTTTCTGCTGACTGCGAAACCGACGCCGAAATTGAAGGTGCCGAAGTCGAAGGAGGAGCCGCCGAGATCCACGCCATTCTCGGTCGTGGGCCAGACATGCTCCTGCTGGTAGCTGAATGTCATGGAGGTCTGATCGTTCACCGCGAAACCGACGCCGAACGTCCCGGAGATGTAATTGCCGGGACCGATCGTCGCCGAGGTCGGCGGGGCGGCGCCAGAA
>JASHVY010000005.1 GCA_030044345.1 Acetobacteraceae bacterium
GTGCAGAGCGACACGGTGGCGCAGGGCTTCGGCTCGCTCGGCCTGATGACGAGCGTGCTGATGAGCCCGGACGGCAGGACGGTGGAGGCGGAGGCGGCGCACGGCACGGTGACCCGCCATTACCGCGAGTACCAGAAAGGCCGTGAGACCTCGACCAATCCGATCGCTTCGATCTTCGCCTGGACGCGCGGGCTCGCCTATCGGGGCCGTTTCGACAGTACGCCCGATGTCACGCATTTTGCCGAGACGCTCGAGCGCGTGTGCGTGGAGACGGTGGAGTCAGGATCGATGACCAAGGATCTCGCGATCCTCATCGGCAAGGATCAGCCCTGGCTCAACACCGAGGCATTTCTTGCCAAGATCGACGAGAATCTCCATCGCGCGACGAGCGGTGGCTGAGGCGATGGGCAATTCCGACAAGCTCGAGGCGACGGACGGGCAGCGGCTCGCCGAGCCTGCCCCGATCGGCCGGCCCCAGATTGGCAGGCCCAAAATTGGAAGACGGGGCGCGCTTGCAAGCGGGTTGATTGCTGGCCTGACGCTCGCGACCGCGCGCGTCGAGGCGCAGGTGATCAACACCGACGCGGTGGGGCTCGATGCGGGCGAGGTGCGGATCCCCGTCGGCGGAGATCAGGTTCCGGCGTACTATGCCAAGCCCGATCACGGCGGCCCGTTCCCGATCATCCTCGTGACCGAGGAGATTTTCGGCGTCCATCACTATATCCAGGATATCTGCCGGCGCCTCGCCAAGGTGGGCTATCTCGGCATCGCGCCTGAGCTTTACTGGCGTTTCCCGGAGCTCGGGCAATTGACCAGCGGTGCCGACATCATGAGCCAGGTGGTCTCGAAAACGCCGGATGCCGATGTGATGCGCGATCTCGACGGCGCGGCCGCCTGGACGGCGGCGCATGGCGGGGATGGGCAACGGCTTGCGGTGATCGGCTTCTGCCGTGGTGGCCGCGATGTCTGGCTCTATGCCGCGCACAACCCCAAGCTTCGGGCGGCGGTCGCGTGGTACGGGCCGCTCGGCGGCCAGACCTCACCGATCCAGCCCCGGACGGCGCTCGACGTTGCCGGCGAAATTCACTGCCCGCTGCTCGGGCTTTATGCCGGGCAGGATCCTTCGAGCTCGCCGGCCCAGATTGCGGAGGCGGAGGCAAAGGCGAAGGAAGCCGGCCAAACGGTCGAGATCATCGTCTATCCGGACGCGCCGCACGGCTTCCACGCCGATTATCGGCCGAGCTACCGCAAGGCGGACGCCGAGAACGGCTGGCAACGCATGCTTGCCTGGCTCCATCGCTACGACGCGTGAACGAAGACCCTGCCGGTCGGCCGGCCCGCGGGGCCGAGGCAGGCTTTGCGGCGAGCACGCTCGCGCGTGTGCATTCCTTCGCCTTCGTCGGGATCGAGGCGGTCCCGGTGGAGGTGCAGGTGCAGATCTCCTCGGGCCTGCCGGCCTTCCTGGTCGTCGGGCTCGCCGACAAGGCGGTGGCGGAATCGCGTGAGCGGGTGCGGGCGGCGCTGACGGCGATGGGACTCGCGGTGCCGCCGCGCCGCGTCCTCGTCAATCTCGCGCCGGCGGATCTGTTGAAGGAAGGGAGCCATTTCGATCTGCCGATCGCGCTCGCGTTGCTGGCGGCGATGGGCGTGCTGCCGATCGAGGAGATGGCCGGCTTCGCCGCCTTGGGAGAGCTTTCGCTCGATGGCGGGCTCACCCCGGTGGGGGGCGTGCTGCCCGCCGCCCTCGGCGCCGCGTCGCGTGATCTCGGGCTGATCTGCCCCGAGGCCCAGGGCGGCGAGGCGGCATGGGCAGGCCGGATCGAGGTGCTGGCGCCGGCGAATCTTATTTCAATTGTGAATCATTTTAAGGGCAGCCAGGTGCTGAGCCCGCCCGAGCCGCCGGGCGTGCAGCCCACTGGCGACGTGCCGGACCTCGCGGAAGTGAAGGGGATGGAGACGGCACGGCGCGCGCTCGAGATCGCGGCCGCGGGCGGGCACAATCTTCTGCTGATCGGCCCGCCGGGTGCCGGCAAATCGATGCTGGCCGCGCGTCTGCCCGGGCTGCTGCCCGACCTCACCGCCGCGCAGGCGCTCGAGGTCAGCATGGTCCACAGCTTGGCGCGGATGCTCGATGGCGGGCGGCTGATCAAGCGCCCGCCTTTCCGTGAGCCGCATCATTCGGCGAGCATGGCGGCGCTGGCGGGCGGCGGCAATCGGGCGAGCCCGGGCGAGATCAGCCTCGCCCATGGCGGCGTTCTTTTCCTCGACGAGCTGCCGGAATTTCCGCGTCAGGCGCTGGATGCGCTCCGCCAGCCGATGGAGACCGGGCGCACGACGGTCGCTCGCGCGGCGGCGCATCTCACCTATCCGGCGCGGTTCCAGCTCGTCGCGGCGATGAATCCCTGCCGCTGCGGCTATCTCGGCGATGGCGGGCGCGAATGCGGCCGGGCGCCGCGGTGCGGGGAGGATTATCAGACCCGGATCAGTGGCCCTTTGCTCGATCGGATGGACCTTACGGTCGAGGTGCAGCCCGTGCCGCCAGCGGTGCTTTCGCGCGCGCCGGCCGGCGAGCCGAGTGAAACGGTGGCCGCGCGGGTCGCCGCGGCGCGCACGGTGCAGGCGGCGCGCTATGGCGAAGCGGGGCGGCTGAATGCGGCGGCGGACCCGGACAAGCTCGCGATCACGCCGGAGGCGCGGCGCCTCGTCGAGGAGGCGGCCGAGCGGCTCGGCTTTTCCGCGCGTGGCTATACGCGCGTGCTGCGGGTTGCCCGCACCATCGCCGATCTTGCGGAAATGGAGAAAGTGGAGCGGGCGCATGTGGCGGAGGCGTTTCGCTTCCGCCATCGCATTCCCGGCCGCAACATGCCCGGCACGATCCCCGCGAGAGGCGGATAGAGCCGAACGCTAGATCAATATGGCTTTGGCGGATCGCTCTGCGATCGGGCACTGCGTTCAGGCCGCGCGCAGAATCCTTCCCGCCACCACGTCGAGCTTCGCCATCAGCAGTGGATTGCGCACCGCGGGCGCGGTGATGATCGCATGCTCGAGCGCACGCTGGCACCCGGCATGGCAGAGCGGGCGCGGCTTCGCGAGGCGCGGCAGAACGGCGCGCAGCAGGGCCTGCGCATGGGCCGCATTCTCATTGAGGGTGCGGACCACGGTCTCGACCGTGACATGCTCATGCTCCGGATGCCAGCAATCATAGTCGGTGACCATGGCGACCGTCGCGTAGCAGAGCTCCGCCTCGCGGGCGAGCTTGGCTTCGGGCATGTTGGTCATGCCGATCACCGAGGCGCCCCAGGATCGGTAGAGGGCGCTTTCGGCGCGCGTCGAGAATTGCGGGCCTTCCATGACGAGATAGGTGCCGCCGCGCGTCAACGAGAGGCCGATCTCGCCCGCGGCCTCGACGAGCGCATCGCCGAGGCGCGAGCAGACCGGGTCGGCCATCGAGACATGCGCGACGCAGCCTCTGCCGAAGAAGCTTTTCTTGCGCGCGAAGCTGCGATCGATGAACTGATCGACGATCACGAATTGCCCGGGCGCGAGCTCTTCCTTCAGGCTGCCGACCGCCGAAAGCGAAAGAATCTCGGTCACGCCGACACGCTTGAGCGCATCGATATTGGCGCGATAGTTGAGATGGGTGGGCGAAAGCGGATGGCCGCGCCCATGGCGGGAGAGAAAGACGCAAGGATAGCCGTCGAGCCGGCCGAAGAGCAGCGCATCCGAAGGCGCGCCCCAAGGCGTATGGAGACGCTCCCAGCGTTTTTCCTCGAGCCCTTCGATCTCGTAGAGCCCGGAACCGCCGATGACCCCAATCAGCGGCGCGACGTCATCACCCATCAATGCTCCACATCGGACCAGACCTTGCGCTTGAGCGCATAGGTCAAGCCGGTGAGGAAGACAAGGAAGAGAACCACGCGCACGCCGATCCGCTTGCGCTCTTCCATGTGCGGATTGGCAACGAAATAGAGGAAGGTCGCGACATCGTGCGCCATCTGCTCGACCGAGGCCGGCGTGCCGTCCGCGTACTGAACGAGCCCGTCATGGAGCGGCGGCGGCATGGCGATGAAGTTCCCGGGGAAATAGAGATTGTAGTACCGCCCGGGCGGCACGATCACGCCCGAGGGCGGGTTCCGGAAGCCGTTGAGGATCGCGTAGATGAAGCTCGGCCCGCCTTCGAAGGCATTGGCCATCAGCGACATGTCGGGCGGCACGGCGCCGTTGAAGGTGGCCTTCGCGACCTCGGCCGAAGGGAAGGGTGAAGGAAAGGCGTCGGCCGGCTTGCCCGGCTTGCCGTTGACCATGACCGAAGCGGCGATCGCCGCGATTTCCGGGTCATCGAAGCCGATGCCGGCCAGATCGCGGAAATGCATCTGCGTCATCGAATGGCAGGCGGAGCAGACCTGCTTGTAAACCTGATAGCCCCGCTGCGCGGCCGCGCGGTCGAACGTGCCGAACGGGCCCTCGAAGCTCCAATAGACATGGGGCAGCGGCGGCGCTTCCTGGGCCTTCGCTTGCACCAGGCCGAGCCCCAGGAGCAGCAGGACGGCGAGAAGGAGCGGGCGCATCAGGCGTGCTCCATCGGCTGCGCCGCGGCCCCGGCGGGCAGCGCCCCACCTCCTCCCAGCACACGTTTGCTGATGCTTTCCGGCAATGGAAGCGGGCGCTCGACCAGGCCCAGCACCGGCAGCAGCACGAGGAAATGGATGAAGTAGTAGGCGGTCGCGAAACGGCCGAGCAGGATGAAGATGCCGACCGGCTGGTTCGAGCCGACATAGCCGAGCAGGAACACATCGGCGACCAGCACGATCATGAACCAGCGGTAGATCGGGCGGAAACGGCAGCTCCGGACCGGGCTCGTGTCGAGCCAGGGCAGGACGAAGAGGATGAGGATGGAGCCGAAAAGAAGCGTCACGCCCCCGAGCTTGTTCGGCACCGAGCGCAGGATCGCATAGAAGGGCAGGAAGTACCATTCCGGCACGATGTCGGAGGGTGTCTGCAGCGGATCGGCCTGGATGTCGTTGTTCGGGTCGGCGAGAAGATGGGGCAGGAAGAAGACGAGAATGGCGAGGACGATGAGATAGACGCAGATGCCGATGCTGTCCTTCACCGTGTAGTAGGGATGGAAGGGCACCGTGTCCTGCGGCCCTTTGACATCGATGCCGAGCGGATTGTTCGAGCCCACCGTATGCAGCGCCATCACGTGCAGGACGACGACGCCGACAATGATGAAGGGCAGCAGGTAGTGCAGGCTGAAGAAGCGGTTCAGCGTCGGGTTGGCGACCGCGAAGCCGCCCCAGAGCCAGGTGACGATGCCGTGGCCGACGACC
>JASHVY010000542.1 GCA_030044345.1 Acetobacteraceae bacterium
GCGAACTTCGGCGTTGCCCAGTCACCGAATCGGCGTGGATCGAACTCACGCGCGTTGATCTCCGGCTGACCATGCACCATCCATTGCGCCAGGAACCGGCTGATACCGGCGCCCTGGCAGATGCCCAGCGACGCTCCGCAATGCATCCAATAGTTACGGGCGTCAGGCGCCGGGCCGGACAGGGGTGTGCCATCCGGTGTATGCGGGATTGCACCAGAAATGACATTTTTGATTCCCAACTCTGCAAATAACGGAAAGCGTTCCACCGCCCGTACGAGATGGGGCATGATACGATCCAGCTCCGGAGCGACCAGCTCGCTCTCGAAATCCCAGGCGGGTGGACCATTCCAGCTTTCGTGCGCGCCGAAGGTCTCGTACGAGCCGATCAATATACTGTCGCGCTCCTGGCGGAAATAGGCATGCGCCCAGGGATCGCGCACCACCGGCAGCTCCGGCTTGTGCACGATCAATTGCGGCACTGGCTCGGTGATAATATAGTGGTGCAATACGTTTGCGATCGGTGCCCGGTGGCCGGTCCAGGAGGCAACCTCGTTGCAATAGGATCCGCTTGCGTTGACCACATGCTCGCAGCGTAGCTCCCCCTGATTGGTCGTCACCAGCCATTCGCCCGTGCCGAGCCGGCGGATGTTCGTCACGCGCGTTCGGCGGTGAATCTCGGCACCGAGTGCGCGTGCGCCCGCGGCCATCGCCATGGTGGCATCAGCGGGCGCGACATGGCCGTCGTGCACAGTCAGGAAGGCGGCCTCCACGCCTTTGGCATCAAGGAATGGATGATGGCTGCGGATCTCGTTCGGTCCGATGACATGCGCCTCATAGCCGGCAAGTTTCGATATGCCGAGCACCTGCCTGAACCAGTTTACTTCCTCTTCCGTGCAGGCCAGGCGGAGGCCGCCGGTGGTGTGCCAGCTAACCGCATGACCCGTTCTCGCTTCGAGCGAGGAGTAGAGCTGCGTGCCATAGACATGGAGCTTCGCAGCGTTGAGGGAGCCGATAAAATGCGGGCATTGGCCAGCGGCATGCCAAGTGGAACCAGAGGTGAGTTCGCCCTTCTCCAGCGCTACCAGCTCGGTCCAGCCCTCCAGCGCAAGGTGGTACAGCAACCCGATGCCCATGATCCCGCCGCCGACAATTGCGACACGTGCATGTGATTTCATCGTGAATCCACACTCTTGCTTTGCAGCGTGAGGCTAAGATGAATCGAGTTCGGTGGAAACGTGCGGGTCGCGCCTCTCAAGGCACGCAGGCCCTGGGCGCTCCGGATGAAGGTGTCGGCCGCCACCACGCTGCCCCGCTTCAAGGGCGGCCAATTCGCGGCGCATGGACAGACGCTGCCTGGTACCCCCTACGACGGTCACATGTCGGCAATGATGATCTCCGGGGTCGAGGCGCAGATTGGGGCGAGCCTCCAACGCTTCGTTGCCGACCGCAGGTACCATCGCCATAACACTCCGCCGAGGGACTTCATTGCTGGCCGGAAGAACCGTGTTGCCCGCCCCATCAGGCACGAGGTGCGATGCGGCCACACCATCGAGCCGGTGCCGCCTGAAGGAACGAGCACCGAACGGGCTGTAACCACCTTGCCCATGCCGGCGAACTTGCGTCATCCGCCCGCCTGGCTCGTCCTTCGGCTGGTCGCCCTCCTCGGCACCCTCGCCCACGCCCAGGCGCCACACCGCCATGCTGCCCCCGGCATAAAGCAGAGTCTTCACGCCCGACAGATTGCGGAAGAACCGTCAAAGGGCAGCGCGACAAGAGCTTCTAAACCCAGTGAACAATGGCGTGCATTTGGCCTTTCAGGAGAGGAATGGGCTATGGCACCGAGACTTCACGGGGGCACCAACACAGCGCACGTTATCCGAGCAGAGCTACAGCGTTCCTCGGCTTTGCCCGCGGATCGACAGACTCGCCGCCGCTGAAATCACAGCCGCGAGGATCAGGTAGAAAACCATGGCCATGGGATCGCCAGTCGTGTCGATCAGCCAGATTGCGACGATGGGCGCAGTGCCGCCGGCCGCGGCCAGAGTGACGTTATAGGTGACAGACGCGGCCGAGGAACGCTCGGCCGGCGGGAATATCTCGGAAATTACGACCGGGTTGATGGCGCCATAGGCGCCGATCAGCAGGCAGAATATGAACTGGCCCAGAAATATATCGACGAGGGCCCCGGTGTGCATGACCGCCAGTAGCGGCCAGGACAGAACCACCAGCCCCAGGGCCGTAACGACCAGGACAGGCTTGCGGCCGACCTTATCCGACAGCCATCCGGCCCATACCGTCGCAGGCATCATGATGGCCATGTTGATCGAATTGATCAACAAAGAGACATGCGGCTTCACATGGGCATAGATCTGCAGCCAAGTCACGATATAGGCAAACATGAGATAGAAGCCGACGCCGTTGACGACTGACACGCCAAGGGCCTGAAACATTTGAACCGGATGCGTGCGGATCGCCTGGGCAAGCGGGAATCCAACGCTCGCCGGAGGCTTATCCAAGCGGATCCGGCGGCGAATGAGATAGCCAGTCAGGCCGACGGCCACGCCGAACAGGAAGGGGAGACGCCATCCCCAGGCAAACACCTCGGCATGAGGCATCACGCCAAAGATCGCGGCGCCAAGGATCGAGCCCAAAAGGAACCCGAATATCGAGCCGACGCTGGGCCAACTGCCGGCAACCCCCCGCCGCCCGGTCGGTGCGCGCTCCATCAGGAACACGACCGAGCCGATATATTCTCCACCCACGGCAAAGCCCTGCAGGATCCGGCACAGCAACACCAGCAGCGGTGCGGCAAGGCCAATCTCGTGATAGGTCGGCAGCAGGCCGATCAGAAAGGTGGGAACCGCCATAGCCGCAACGGACCAGATCAGGGAATAAGCCCGGCCAATGCGATCAGCGAGATAGCCGAACACGGCAGCACCCAAGGGGCGCATCAAGAAACCGACGGCAAAAGCGCCAAAAGCGGCTAACAGAGAGGCCGTCTCGCTGTGCGCCGGAAAGAAGGCTTGGCCGATGGGGCGCACGAAATAGCCATAGACGGCGAAATCGTACCACTCCATTACATTGCCGACGGTACCGGCAATGACAAGCTGCCGATAGGCTCGCCCGGCGCCGTCGGCAGTCCCCGACATTATCCCCCTGCGCCCCCTCGATCGCCTGTTGCCTACCCAACAGGCTCGCACATCTGCAAACTCGCCGCCGCAAGCATCAAACAAAGCACCATTTCTATATCGTTACAAGTCTTGAACGGCGTGCGAAGTCGTGGGAAATCACATGTCTTTACGATAAGCGGAAGTTTCATTGCGGGGGATGGGGAGTGATACGACGCTGATTTGGCAACGGAAACCGACTGCCGCACTGGAATCGGAGGGGGATCTCTGAAGCCGGGGGGGCCCGGATGTTTAGTTGTGGGGAGGCAGCGCAAGCAAGTACGGGTACCCGCGATTGATACGGCGATCGACGCTCCACACGCTCGTGGAAAAGCCCGTTGGCAAGCCGGATTTGAGCTCGTCCGTGGTCAGGCCCGTTCCTCCCGCGCTCACGGATCGGCCGCTGGTTTGCGTGTCCCAATAGGAGTCCGTGATCGCACCTGGGTTGTTGGCGTTGACGCCGATCAGCCCACCAAGCGTGCTGCCGGCCCCGCCGCTGACCTTCCCGATCGCGTAAGAATAACTGATCGTGCCGGCGGTCTCATTGTCACCGACCAACCCGCCGGTGTCGCTGGAGGCGCCGCCGGTCACCGCGCCGGTCGCGTAAGAATCCGTGATACTGCTCGCGCCCAGGCCCTCGGGGCTGCCATTATATCCGACCAGCCCACCGACCTGGCTACATCCGTTGGCGTTGCATCCGCCGCCGCTCACTGTCCCGGTCGCGTAGGAATTGCTGATAGAGGAACCGTCATTCATCCCAACCAGTCCACCGGCACCGGTGTGCTCGCCACCGATGACCTTTCCTTTTGCATACGAATCGATGATCATACCCCCATCGAAGTTGAACCCCACCAGCCCACCGATATCGGTATCATCGCCCGCGATAACCGCGCCGGTCGCGTAGGCGTTCTCGATCGTGCCGCCGAAGTTGAATCCAACCAAGCCGCCAGCGGCGTTGTTGTCTCCGCCGATCACGGCACCGGTCGCATAGGCATCGTCAATGGAGCCATCATTCCTTCCGACCAGACCGCCGAGAATATAGCCGCTGCCGCCTACCTTCCCGGTCTCATAAGAATATTCAATCGTGCCGCTACGATAATTGTACCCGACCAGCCCGCCGGCATAGTAGCTGCTGCCCGCGATATCGCCGAACGCGGAGTCATTCTCGATCATGCCGTAATTGTACCCGACCAACCCACCGGTAAAGCTGTCATCGCCACCGGTGACCCTGCCGGTGGCAAAAGAACCATCGATGGTACCGCCATTGACTCCCACCAGCCCACCTGCGATGCTTTCGAAGCCGGTGTCGTTGACGGTGCCAGTCGCGTAGGCGCCCCTGATCATTCCACCGTTGTACCCGGTGAGCCCGCCGGCAAAGCTGAAGGCGCCGTCGACGTCGACCGAACCGCCGACGAGGCCAATATTCTCGACCACGCCGGCGCTCCCCACCTGGCCGAACAGGCCGGCATAGTTATATCCACCGTTGATCGTTAAATTTCTGATGATATTGCCGAGACCATCGAAAGTACCGACGAAGGCAGTGCTTTCCGCGATCGGGGTAAAGGGCATGGCGCTGGTCGAGCTGGCGTCGAGGGTGTCAGCCAGGGCGTAATTTCCGCTGGATCCGATATTCTGCAACTCGTCCACGGTCCAGATCAGCGTATAGGAATTGCCGTTGATGTCGAGCACACCCTCGCCAGGTGTGGCGAACTGAATGTCGCCCTTGCCCATGGCGATGTTGAGAGCACCGCCATTGCCCGAAGTCGCATTGTTGACGATGATATCAAGCGTGCCATTGCCCTTGACGGTGATGGTCGCATCGACATTGACGTTGTGGTAGGCAGAGAGTGTCAGCGTCGCAGAGCTGCTCCATCTGATTGGCGCAATGATATTGATGTCACCTGGGCCGGGCGTGGAGACGCCCATGCCCGACGCGCCTTTCGCGCTCGTCTCGATGGTGACGTTGCTGCCGAACCCGAGGCCGAGATCGATGGCCAGCGCCGAGATCGAGCCGATGGTCATATCGACCGGATCGATCACCCACGAGCCGCCGTCACCCGCATCGACGGTGGCGCTGCCGAGCGTGAGGGACTGGCCCGAGGTCTCGATATGCCCGCCTTCACTGCCGGTGCCGGCGGCGAGGATCTGCGCCCCCGTTGCGATGGTGGTGGTGACGGACTCGTTCGTCACGCCGGGCTCGATACCGACCAGCACGCTGCCGCCCTTGGTGCCTGAGGCATTGAGCTGCGCGGTCGGATCGAGTGTCGTTGCCTTGCCGTCGGCGACGATCTCTCCG
Organism: Acetobacteraceae bacterium; assembly: GCA_030044345.1. GTDB lineage: Bacteria > Pseudomonadota > Alphaproteobacteria > Acetobacterales > Acetobacteraceae > JAKAWQ01. The sequence continues at coordinate 5,464 of JASHVY010000542.1, forward strand.
CCCGTGCCGTCCGCATTGGTGGCCGCCACCGCGCCGGAAACCTCGACCGTGCCGTTGGGCGCCGTGAGCCAGACCTGACCCGCAACGGTCTTCGTCCCTGTGGCCTGGATCACCCCGCCGCGATTGCCCGCCAGCGCATAGACATTCCCGCCCGCCGAGGCGAGTACCGCCGCTGCGGCCTTGATCGTTCCGCTATTACTCGCATCGCCACTTGCTGAAGTGTCCGGCGCCACATAGATGCCGGCCGGCCCGTTCTCCGGGCTCAGCAGAACCTCATTGCCCGCCGCCAGCGCCGCGGTGCCATTGGGGGCAGTGATCGTGCCCGCGTTGCTGACTGTCTTGCCGATCAGCACGACATTGCCGTTCTGCGAGGCGATGCTGCCTTCGTTCGTCACGCTCCCGTTCGAGCTGCCCGAGAAAATCATCGTCCCGCCGCCCATGAACTGGTCGTTCGGCACATCGCG
>JASHVY010000543.1 GCA_030044345.1 Acetobacteraceae bacterium
GAAATGCAGGGTCATATGGCGCAACATTAGGCGCTGCATTCACTAGCATACAGTCCTTCCGATCGCGGTCGTTCAGCGAGCACTGGACGATTCCGTCGAAAAACTCCTCGATCGCCCATCGAGGTGTCAGTACTTCGCAACGGCGGCTTCTGTCCGCGACAGTTTCCGCGATATAACGCTCCAACGATCGCTCATAGAGCGAACGCCTGTCCCAAAATGCGTTGTAGAGGCTTGCTGCGGCGATCCTGGTATGCACTGTCAGATCTTTGACCGAAGTCGCCTCATATCCCTGCTTCCAGAAGCACTGGACCGCAGCATCCAACACGGCGCTCTCGTCGAATTCTCTCGGCCTTGCCATTCCACCTCACGCAAACTCATACCCTTGTAGCACCTTGCCATCTATTGTGTTCGAAGTCATTCTAGTACGAACATACCAGAACACAAGCCTCGGAATGACCTCGGCGGCGTCTGCCGCCTGGGGGCCAGCCGACTTGGTGATGCCAGGGATGGAAAGGGGTCGACGAGAGCGGGATGCGTTCGCTTGCGCTCACCCATTCCGCTCTCGTTATTTGTTCTCCCGCGTGATTCAGACCTACGGTGATTCCACCTCCGGTCATCACGCTCTAGCTGGGGCGGCAACGGCAGTTTGATGCTTTCAGGGCTGAGTTTACACGTCTGCGCGAAACGACGGGTGGCCTGCACGTCCTTCGCAGTCGGGACTTCGACTTCCACGCGGAACAAGCCGCCCCACTCTCTATGTCGGCGGACTCGATTCCGATTTGCGGCCGCGTCGTTTCCGGTAATGCCGCTGATCAAGCGTTACCAACGACTCGCACTGGGATTGCTCGGCAGTCCGACGGGTTCATTGTCGTGCTCCATATTGCAGGGGCGACGATCTTCGTGCCCAATATCAGGGAAGTGATTAGCCTCCTGCCGGCTCGTGGCCCATGTCAGCCATTACTTCCTGACTCCCATCGCCGGAAATAGACACGGAAGGAATAAGCTAGAAAGTGTTATGTACTTCAATGAAGTATCAGAAAGAAGAAGACTTCTTTTTCTGAAGAAAAAGAAGCAAAAAGACTTTTCTCCGTTTTCCGGACCAGGCGCTGGCTGTAGACTCCGAATGGAAGGATAAAAGCTCTTTGGTTCTTTCTTTCAAGAAAGAACAACCGCTCTTCTTCGCTGACTGCATTTTTTACCGCGCAGGGCTTGGTAGAAGATTCATAACACCTCTAGACGATAAGTGCATCCTTCCATCGCCTGCCTGATGCCCGCACCCATTCCAAGATCTTCTCTGGCGAACCTGCCAAATCCTTCGGACTCAGACGAGTGATCCCGTGGTCGCGAATGAAGGCGCTTTCGAACGGCGATGTCTCAGCCAATCCGACATAGAGGATTTGCTGTGGTTTAATCGTACGTCGTAGCGCTTTCGAAAACCCCTTGTCGCCCTCGCCCATCAACATCGACAGGATATGTGCGTGAGCGCTTGCTGTCTGCGACGGCCCCCGAATGTCGGGATGGGCATCTACCCACAGCACAGCCAGGTCATCACCATACTTCTCGCTCAGGTAGACGATCGGCGCGAAGTCGGCGTGACAGTCGCCCCCGAGCGTTACGATCGCCTCGGGCGCGTGCCGGTCTATCGCTGCCAATGCCGAATCGACCTGCCGGAGGAGCACGGCGCGGGACAGGATCTCCTGTTCGAGCGGGCGCTCAGTCTCGGTTGCCGGGGGAACCGGCACCGTCTCCTCGGGCGCCCGAGCATCGGGAGCCAACACCGCAAAACACGCCCGCCAATACGATAGAAAGGCCGATCGCCGCCCTGCCATTGCGGCAAATTGAGACGAAGAACCTTGCTCGGATCGATTGGCATTGGGACCTCCTCTCACGGAGCGAGTGTCCACTTTAACATACGCTGATCCAAAGCAGACCGGCTGCTTCCCCGATCTGGCCGTTCCCGAAAGCGCTCTGATTATGCCGAACCGCCGCATGGCCGAAACGTGGGCGAGCGCGGCATCAGAGAGGCGTCAGCGATCGTGACCCGAAGGGCGGAGACCCGACAGCGGCTCTGATGAGCTCGGCGACCGTCGGGCCGGCGAGAGGCCAAGGAACCCTCGGAGGGCGTCATGAACAAAAGCCACTGGTTGTCTCACCAGCAGCCCGGGGTTGGATCGCGAGTTCCGGTCTCGCCCCTGTTTGGCCATTCACGCTGAACTTCCGAGGCAATCGTGGAAACCCATTTGACAATGCTCAACGATGGGCGCAGCTGCTAGCAGTGCGCGGGCGACCCTTACTACTGCGCGGAAGGCTCGAGCTGGGCAGCAGGGTGGCACATGGAACTTATTGTCGGGTTCCTGATCATGGTCGGCGAAAAGGCCGCGGAGATGATCGTGCGTGACCACGGGGTCAGGCTCCGGGAGTTCGTGGGTGATCATTCCGCCAGCAGCAGGAACGTGCCATGACATCAGAACTCCACTATCTCGAACTTACCGAACTGGCCCGGCGTATCCACGCGCGAGAGATCTCGCCGGTGGAGGCGACGACAGCGCAGCTTGCGCGCATCGAGAAGCTGGACGGCCAGTTCAAAAGCTACGCGTATGTGATGGCCGAGGCAGCGCTGGTGCAGGCCCGCGCCGCCGAGGCCGAGATCATGCGCGGCGAGATCCGTGGGCCGCTGCATGGCGTGCCGATCGCGGTGAAGGACCTGTGCTGGACCAGGGGTGTGCCGACGGCGGCCGGCATGACGATCTACCGGGACTTTCGTCCCACCGAGGATGCCACTGTGGTTCGCAAGCTCCATGCGGCCGGCGCGATCATTTTGGGCAAACTGCAACTCACCGAGGGGGCCTGGGCCGAACACCACCCGGAGATCCCGGCACCAGTGAACCCATGGAATGCGGCGCACTGGTCGGGTGCGTCCTCGAGTGGTTCCGGTGTTGCAACGGCAGCGGGATTTTGCTATGGCTCGCTGGGGTCCGATACCGGCGGTTCCATCCGGTTCCCGTCTGCTGCCAACGGCGTCACCGGTCTCAAGCCGACCTGGGGCCGAGTCAGCCGCTATGGCGTGTTCGAACTGGCAGCGACGCTTGACCACATCGGCCCGATGGCACGCAGCGCGGCGGATTGCGGTGCGATGCTCGGCGTTATCGCCGGAAGCGATCCAAATGATCCGACTTCGGTGCTGGACCTGGTGCCAAACTACCTTGCCGGCATGGCGCGTGGCTTGCGCGGTCTGCGCGTTGGCGTCGATCATGCCTGGAACACGACTCGTGTCGACGCGGTCACGATCGCCGCGGTCACCGCGGCACTCGCGACGGTGCGCGACCTCGGCGCCGAGATACGCGAGGTAACGTTTCCTGAAGTCAGCCAGATCATCGCGGATTGGTTCCCGCTGTGCAGCGTGCAGACCGCGGTGGCGCACGAGGCGACCTACCCGGCGCGCAAGAGCGAGTATGGCCCTGCGCTATCCAGCTTCATCGAGCCTGGCCGGGTGCTGTCCGGCATTGACTATCAGAAGATCATCCTGCGCCGGGCCAGTTTCCGTGGGCGTGTCGCGGCGCTGTTCCAGGGCATCGACCTGCTGCTGGTGCCGGCACAGAGTCTTGCATCGCCGACCACCGCGCAGTTGGCCCGCCTTGGCGAGGATACCGAAATGCTGAACGCATTGGTACGCTACACCATGCCGTTCAACATGACCGGCAGCCCGACGATTACTCTGCCTTGCGGCTTCACCGGTGCCGGCACTCCGCTGGCGTTTCAATTCGTCGGTCGTGATCTCGAAGAGGAGATGCTGTTGCGCGCCGGCCATGCCTATCAAAGCGCGACCGACTGGCACCGTAAGCATCCGACCTGAATAATTGAAGGAAAGGTCGCCGTGACGATGCTGTCGCCATGTTTCGGCGTCACATCAGACGGCCTCCTGATGATCCAGCCGTGTCCGAGACCGGAGGCGTTTCATGTCAACAGTTGGAGCATCCGTCGGACCGGGTGATCAGTGATGCAGTCGAGGATTTTTCGGAAAAGTCCGGAATCCGCCCAAATCGGCTGTTAGGTCCTC
>JASHVY010000544.1 GCA_030044345.1 Acetobacteraceae bacterium
TGCTGCGCCGACCGCGGGTGAGGCCGAGCCGCTCCATCAGCCAGGCCGAGCCCGCCCATGCGGGCTTCACCTTGGGCAGAAATTTGGCCGCAAAATCGGGGAAAGGCTCGCCCACCTCCCAGCGTCGCTCCGCCCCGTCCGGGGCGATGTTGCTGAACACGCGCAGAATTCGCTCGCCTCGCGTCGGCCGGGTGGGAAAGGCATCCACGTGCAAGAGCCGATCGTCCTTCCGGACCGAGCTTGCCCGGTCCTCGATATCCGCCGGCCGAAAGCTCGTCCGCGCCCTTTTCAACGCGCCCGCATAGCCGGGCGCGATGGCCCTGAGAAGCGCCTCCGCCTCTCTGGCGAAGCGCGCGAGCATCGCCCCAAGCTGGTCCGCCTCCGCACCCGTATAAGCACTGCCCTGGCACGCCCCGCTTTCCGGATCGAAGCTGATATTCTTCCGCCCCGGCGCCAGCGCTTCTGGAGAAAGAAAATTTTTTTCAGTGTCTTGTAAAGAAAAGCTCAGGGCCGGAAAGAACAGCACCCGCCCTTCTTCAAGCGCTTGCGTGGCACGCGTCCCCTCCGCCGGGTCGATCGCGCCACCCCATTCTGCCAGGTCCAAAATCGCGAGAACGCCCTCTTCGCGCATACCGCCTCCCCCGCTCATTCGCGCGCCAGCACCCGCTCGGTGACGAAGGAGGCGAGCCGATTGGCCCGAAAATCCCGCCTCAGCGCCTCCTCGTCGTAGTCGTTCCTCACCCATTCGGCGAATGGTCGCCGTCCTTCTGCCCGATAGAGCAGGAAGAACGCGTCCAGCACCCCGGCCCGCGCCTGCCGGACATGCCCGAAGCGGAGCGAAAGCTGCGCCAGCGCTTCCTCGACCGGCCTGCCCTCGGCCAGCAGGAAGATCCCGGCGGCAAGCCCGGTTCGGTCCGCCCCGGATTTGCAATGGATGAGCGCCGGCTCCGCCATCGCCCCATAAATCTCCATCAGGCGCAGGATGCGTGCGCGCTGTGGGACGCCTCGACTCTCGAGCGGGAGGTCGATGAAGGTGAGACCGAGCCTGTGGGCGGCCTCCCGCGAAAGCGCATCCGAGCCATTGCGTGCCTCGCCCCTGAGATTGATCACCGTCCGGAGTCCGTATCGCTCAGTGAGGCGTGCGAGCCGCCCTGGCGTCGGGTGGTTCGCGCGATAGAGCCGCCCCGGCACCACCGCGGCGAAATTGGTCCAGGCCAGCCGAAAAATCCCGTGATCGACGAGCAGGCTGTCGAGCCAGGCGAGCCGTCGTCCGGCGGGCGAGCCGAGATCGCCACGAAAGATCGAGTTCATGGTCTGGCCCGATAATCGTTCGGGGGGCCTGCCGCAAGCGGATTGGCGGCGCCGGCCGTGATGTCTGCCCTCGTCAAGGATCGCTTGCCCTCGATTACACCCCGGCTACCTTGCCCGCCATGGATGTGCCCGCGCCCGGCTTGCACGAGCCCCCGCCGCCCCGCTCCTACCTGCCTTTCGAGGCGGGGCCGTGGCGGATGGCCATGGGCCTGATCGCCGCCCCCATCTCCACCCTCTTCGAGATCGATAGCAACTACGCAGAACAGATGGCGCTCCGCCGCAGCCTGCTCGCGGAGCGGCATGGAGAGGTCTTCGCGGCCCTGCCCGCATCGGCTTCCGCCCGCCACGCGATGCTGGCCCTCGCCGCCGCCCATCTTCCCGCCCACCACCCGCAATGGTTCGTCCGCGCCGGCTCCCGCCTTCTCAACCGTCTCACCGGAGAGGAATGGGATCTCGCCGCACCGCCCTGCGATCCGCTCGAACTCGCCGGCCGCCTGGTGCAGGAGGATCTCTGCCTGATCGAGCCCGAACCGACCGGCCCGCGCCTGACCGCTGCCGTGCTCTGCTTCCCGACGCGCTGGCGGCTCGCCGAAAAGCTCGACCGTCCGCTCGCGACCATCCACGTGCCGGTGCCTTTTTTCGCAGAGCGCCTCGCCACCCCGGTCGATCGCTTCATGGTCCTTCTCAAGCCCGGCAAGCTGGTCGAGCGCTTCAACTGGTCGATCCTCGACGATCCAGCCCTGTTTCAGCCGGGCGGGCATGCCCGAGCCGCGCGCGATCCCGCCATCACGGAGGAGAATGCAGGGGAAAAGCTCTGGCTCCGCGTCGAGCGGCAGACGTTATCGCGCCTGCCCGGAGTCGCTACGATTCTCTTCACGATCAAGATCCATCAGCACCCCATCGCCGGAATTGCCGCGCAACCCGCCGTCGCCGCGCGGCTCGCATCGGCGCTCTGCGCCCTGCCCGAGGAGACCATGCGCTATAAGAGCATTCTTCCCTTCCGCGCTTCCCTGCTTGCCTATCTCGATCGCCGGGCGGGCGCGTGATGCCGATGGTTCGGAAACTCGCGGGCTCCCTCGTTCTCCTCCTCTTCGTTTCCTTTGCGGCCTGCGCCAGCGATCCTTCCGCGCTCTGGCACATCGTCCATGACCGTTGCGTGCCGAACGAGCAAGCCCATGACAATCCCGCGCCCTGCGCGCTCGTCGATCTCGAGCAGGGCTATGTCGTGCTCAAGGATATTGTCGGCGCCACGCAATTCCTCGTCCTGCCCACCGCCCGCATCACCGGCATCGAAAGCCCGGCGATCCTCGCCCCCGGCGCACCCAATTACATGCAGGATGCCTGGGCCGCCCGCCGCTTCGTCAAGGCGCGCGCGCCGGCCCCGCTATCGCGTGAGGATCTCTCGCTTGCGGTCAATTCCGTTCATGGCCGCTCCCAGAACCAGCTCCATATCCATGTCGATTGCCTGCGCGTGGACGTTCGAGACGCGCTCGCCCGGCACCTTTCCGACCTCTCCGCCTCGTGGCAGCCCTTCCCCGTTCCGCTGGCAGGTCAACGCTATATCGCCCGCCGCCTGCTCTCGCCTGACCTTGCCGGTGTCAATCCCTTCGTTCTTCTTGCCAATTCCTCGCCCGAGGCACGCGCCCATATGGGCGATTATAC
>JASHVY010000545.1 GCA_030044345.1 Acetobacteraceae bacterium
CGGCGGCAGTGGCGGCATCGGCAACACGATCCTCGGGCTTCTCGTGCTCGGCGTGCTCAATAACGGGCTCGACCATGTGGCGATCGACAGCTTCATGAAGATCCTGATCCGCGGGTTGATCCTGCTCGCGGCGCTGATCATCAATGTCTATGCGCAGAGGCTGCATGGGCGCGAGTCGAGCGGAGCGTGAGAGACCATCCGAGAACGCGACTGCGGCGGTCGTCCGACGCGTCTTTCTGCGCTTCCGGTGCTCATGGCTAGGTCTGTTTGGCAATCAATTTCATGACTTTGGCGGATCGCTCTGCGGCGAGGTCCCGAACATGTCGGCGGGGGGTGCTCCGATCCACCAGAAGCCATATTGATCGAGGCACCGGCCGGAGACTCCGAATGAAAGGATAAAAGTTCTTTGGTTCTTTCTTTCAAGAAAGAACAGCCTCTCTTCTTTGCCTACCGCGTTTTGTTTACCGCACGGGGCTTGGTAGAAGGGTCATAACATCTTCTAGGAGTTGACGATGCAGCAGCCTCCCCCAGCTTCTCCCGGAGACCGGGAGGAGGAGATCGATACGCCCGCCCTGCTGATCGATCTCGGCGCGTTCGAGGCCAATCTCGAGCGCATGGCGAGTTTGCTGCGGCCGACGGGGGCGAGGCTGCGCGCGCATGCCAAGACCCACAAATCCGCCGTGATCGCGCATTTGCAGATGAAGGCGGGTGCGGTCGGACAATGCGTGCAGAAGGTTGCGGAGGCGGAAGCGCTCGCCTGGGGCGGCGTTCCCGACATCCTGCTGAGCAACGAGGTCGTGGGCGCGACGAAGATTGCGCGGCTCGCCTCGCTCGCCCGCCTCGCTCGCGTCGCGGTCTGCGCGGACGATGCGGAGCAGGTCGCGATGCTCGAGGCGGCTGCGGAGGCAGCGCGGATCCGCCTTCGCGTGCTCGTCGAGATCGATGTCGGGGCCGGGCGCTGCGGCGTTTCGCCCGGGCCGGAGGCGGTGGCCCTGGCGCAACGCATCGCCGCCTCGCCGCATCTCCGCTTCGGCGGCCTGCAGGCCTATCATGGCAGCGCCCAGCATATCCGCGGATATGCCGAGCGGGCAGCCGCGATTGCCGAGGCTGTGGCGCATACGCGCCGCACCGTCGAGCAACTAAAGCAGCAGGGGCTCGATTGTCCGATCGTCGGCGGCGGGGGAACCGGCAGCTTCACGTTCGAGGCCGGCTCCGGCGTCTTCAATGAGATCCAGGCCGGGAGCTATTGCTTCATGGATGCCGACTATGCCCGGAACTTCGATGAGGCCGGGGCTCCCGTATCGACCTTCCAGCAATCCCTGTTCGTGCTCGGAACGGTCATGAGCCGCCCGAAGCCCGATGTCGCGGTGGTGGATGTCGGGCTGAAGGCGATCTCCGTGGACTCAGGCCTTCCGCTCGTCTGGCGGCAGCCGCATATCCGCTATGTCGGCGCCTCGGACGAGCACGGCAAGCTGATCATCGAGGATGGCGCCACGGCTCCGTTTCTCGGCGAGAAGCTCAGGCTGGTTCCCGGCCATTGCGATCCCACGGTCGATCGCTATGACTGGTACGTCGGCGTGCGGGATCATCGCGTCGAGTGCCTCTGGCCGATCACGGCGCGCGGCGGCTTCAACTAAACGTGAGGTCGATTCTCCGGACCTTCGTGCATCTTCCCCTGCCTGAGAGGTGTAGGCCGACGGGGTGCTGCCCAGTCGTCCCATTTTCGTTCGTCCCATTTTCGTTCGCCCCATTTTCGCTCGCGCCATGTCGTTCGCCCCACGATCCGCCACGGCCACGAAATTGCCCGTCAAGGGAAACCGGCGATTTCAATTGGGAAAAATCGTCATGCTTCGATAGGGGGCCGCGCGCGGCGATCTTGTGAGCGCCCATATTGCCTCGCATGTGGCCCATCAGAGAGAGGGCGCGTGATCCATCCCGTTCCGGAAAAGGTTAAGGAAAAATCATGCGCCCGGTTCTTGTTATAACGAAATCGGAATGATAGCGTCAGAGTGACTTCTTATGCGGGTCATCCGCGGGGTGGTCGTCCTTCTCACGGAGACAGGTCCGTGAATTCTCCGCAGGAAAACGGGAGAAAGAAAATGAACATGAGTGACACAGTTCTGCTTCGTCCTCCTGAGCTTTGTGACACCGATCTCGACGCGGTCTCCGCAGGGGCTATGCGCCCGGCAACTCCCAGTGCTGCCCTGAAGGAAGATCTCCTGCGCCTGGAGAAGATCATCGTCACGGATCTGCGCAAGCTGCGCGGCGGCGAACCTCCCAAGACGGATTGAATAGAGGCCGCCTCCTGGCAGCGATCCTGCCGGGAGGAACACTTGGCCATTCTGCCCAAAAGTCGGGCCGGTCGAAAGCGGGTCGAAACATGATGCGTTTCGCTCGTCATTGTCCGACCTGAGTGTGCTGGCTTGTCTGCGACGGCTGCGTATCGCTGCGGGCCGGAGCGCCCCGCTTCCGCCGGAAGCCATAGGGATTTCGCCCAACTCAGGAAATTGCACGCTGCGTTGCAATTCTCCGCACGCCGGGCATATTCAGCGAACGGTAATTTGGCCATGCTTGCCATAACGATATCGAAATGTCATTGTGTCGATGGCGGAATTCGATGCATTCCGCCCATAGGATTGGCCTCGTCTCCATGAGGCGAGATCGATCCCTTCTCGAACCCTTTTCGGGAGCAAAAAAAATGAACGTGAGTGACACCATTCTTGCTCAGCCTGTCGAACTGGCGGATGCCGATCTCGACGCGGTTTCCGCCGGCGCCACCATGATCACACGGCGGCAAAATCCCCTTCAGGTCCTGTTGGCCGATATCAGGAAGGTGGAAGAGACCATTCTCTCCGACCTCGGGCTCGGCAAGCGGAAGGCGGCTGCCGCCTGACATTCTCTCCCTCCCGGCGGCAAAGCCGCCGGGAGGATTGCCAGGATGTGTCTTCGCGCCGACGAAACGACGAGGTGCGGGAGTGGCGCTCGGAGCGTTGTTGTTTCGCCGTGAGGCCGTCGATTTCCAAAGATGGCAGCGGCAATGGGGTGAGGCCGTCCTGCCCCAGCCGCTCTCGGCCAAGATATTGACATGGGCCTTGACCGCGACGGTGGCTGCCGCCGTCCTGTTTCTCTCCGTTGCGCACTTCTCGCGGACGGAGTCCGTCCACGGCTATCTCAGCCCCTCTGCCGGAATCGTCAGGGTCTATCCGACCCGGGCGGGAACCATCACGTCCATCTATGTCAGGCAGGATCAGCTCGTCCGGCAGGGGCAGCTTCTGTTCGCCGTGGCGACGCCCTGGTCCGGCGCGAACGGGCAGGACGTCAATGAAGCGAAGCTCGCGGTGCTGAACGGCGAGGAGCGGTCGATCCGCCAGGAGATGGCGGCGGAAGGCGCGCTCGCGCAATCGCAGACGGACCAGTTGCAGGCTGCGATCGCGAGCGCTGCTGCGGAAGTCGGCAGCCTCGCGCAGCAGATGCAAATCCAGAAGCGCCGCGTCGCCGTCACCCGGAGCTTGCTCGGTGATATCGACTGGCTGCTGGCCCGCGGGGATATGTCGCTCGTGCAGGCCAAGGAGCGCGAGGCCGAGGTTCTCGACCAGGAACAGGTGCTCGCCTCTCTCGCCGGCGCGCTCGCCGACAAGAAGGACCGGCTCGACGCATTGCGTTACACGCTCGCCGAGCTGCCGCTGAAGACGGCGGGGGAGATCGAGCTGTTGCACGAGCGGCTGGCGGATGCGGAGCAGGGCATGGACACGATCCGGGGCCAGCTCGCCTATGCGCTGCGGGCGCCGATCGCCGGCCGCGTGGCGGCCTTGCAGGCGGTGATCGGGGAGAGCGTGGACCCGCAGCACATGGAGCTCGAGATCGTGCCGCGGAACGCGCCATTGCAGGCCATCATTTTCATCCCGACCCGGGCCGCCGGCTTTGCGCGGGCGGGGCAGCGCGTGCGGCTTCGCTACGATGCCTTTCCGTACGAGAATTTCGGCACGCACGAAGGCCGGATCATCCGAATTTCACGGACCGTGCTGACCGACAGCGATGTGACGGCGCCGCTCCTGCCCGGTGAGCCTTCCTATGAAGCAGTGGTTTCCCTCGACAAGCCGGCGGTCGATGCCTACGGCAGGGAGGTGGCGCTGAAGCCCGGCATGCTGCTTCAGGCCAGCATCGTCCTCGACCGGGTCTCGCTCGTGCGATGGCTGTTCGAGCCGCTGCTCGGCCGGAAGATGTGAGGCCATGGAGGCGGAACCGCCGTTCGGGAGGCGCGGCGTCCTGCCGGTGATTCAGCAGACGGAAGCCGCGGAGTGCGGCCTGGCCTGTCTCGCGATGATCGCTTCCTATTGGGGGCATCGGATCGACCTCAACAGCTTGCGGCGCCAGCATCCGGTGTCGCTGAAAGGGATGACGCTCAGGGGCCTCGTCGAGATCGCGCGTCATCTCAATCTTGCCTGCCGGGCGCTCAGGCTCGAGCTCAGCCATCTCCGCGAGCTCCGCCTGCCGGCGATCCTGCACTGGGATTTGAACCACTACGTCGTTCTCAAGTCCGTCTCTCGCAAAGGGATCGTGATCCACGATCCTGCTTTGGGCGCGCGGCGCCTCGCCTGGGAAGAGGCCTCGAAACATCTTTCGGGCGTCGTGGTCGAGATCGCGCCCACCGAGGGCTTCGCCGTCAAGGACGAAAGGGCGCGGCTGAAGCTCGGCGCGGTGTTCCGGCCGGTGCGCGGAACGGTTCACACGCTCGCGCAAATCCTCGCCCTCTCGGTGATCCTCGAGCTCGGCGTCATCGCCGCACCCTTCTATGTGCAGCTTGCCGTCGATCGGGTGGTGGTCAGCGGGGATCGCGGCCTGCTGCTGATGCTCGCGATCGGGTTCGGGATGCTCACCGCGGTGACGGTCGCCGCCACCGCCATCCGCTCGCTCACGATTTTGTTATTGCAGAATACGCTCAATTTCGAAATGGGCGCCCGCCTGTTCCGCCATCTCGTGCGGCTGCCGCTTGCCTATTTCGGAAAACGGCATATCGGCGACATCCTCTCGCGCTTCACCTCCCTCGAGCCCATTCGCAGCGCGATTGCCGAGGGGCTCGTCACCGCGCTCATCGATGGCGTGATGGGCATGGCGACGCTGGCGATGATCTTCGTCTATAGCCCGATCCTGGGCGCGGTCGTGGTTGCCGCGTTCCTTTGCTATGCGGCGGTCCGGCTCGGGCTCTACCGGCTCCTGCGCGAGCGCACCCAGGAAGTGATCCGGAGCAAGGCGCAGGAGGAATCGACCCTGATCGAGACGCTGCGCGCGATGCAGACCCTCAAGCTCTTCAATCGCGAGAGCGACCGCGAGGGGCAGTGGCTCAACCGCTATGCCGATGTCGTCAGCGCCAGCGTCCATCTCGGCCGCGCGCAGATCCTCTTCAAGGCGCTGGATGACGGCATCTTCGGGATCGAGAACATCGTCGCGGTTTACATCGCGGTGAGGCTCGCGCTGGCGGGCCAGCTCACCATCGGCATGATCTTCGCCTTCCTCGCCTACAAGCGAAGCTTCATCCAGAAAGCGGTATCGCTCGTCGAGAAAGGGATCGAGTTCCGGATTCTCGATCTGCATCTCGAGCGGCTCTCGGATATCGCGATGACGCCGTTGGAAGCGGGCCACGACCGGCCGCTCACCTATATGCGGCCGGTCGTGGGGCGGATCGAGCTGCGCAATATCGGGTTCCGCTACGCCGAGACGGAGCCCTTCGTCCTCGATCATGTCAACCTGACGATCACCCCCGGCGAGTTCGTGGTCGTCACCGGCCCTTCGGGCGGCGGAAAGACGACGCTCGTCAAGATCATCCTCGGATTGCTCGAACCGACCGAAGGCGAAGTGCTGATCGACGGGATTCCGCTCGCGACACTCGGGTCCCGGGCCTATCGCGAGCAGGTCGGCGCGGTCATGCGGGATGATCAGCTCCTGTCGGGATCGCTCGCCGACAATATCTCCTTCTTCGATCCGGATTTCGATCCCGACCGGATGGTGGAATGCGCGCGTCTTGCCGCCATCCACGACGAGATCATGGCGATGCCGATGACCTACAACAGCCTGATCGGCGATATGGGAAGCTCGCTCTCGGGGGGACAGAAGCAACGCGTGCTGCTGGCACGCGCGCTCTATCGCCGGCCGAAGATCCTCGTCCTCGATGAAGGAACGGCCCATCTCGATGTCGAGCGGGAGAGGGAGATCAGCGCCAATCTCCAGCGCCTTCTCGTCACTCGAATCAGCGTCGCCCACCGGCCGGGCGCCGGCCAGGGCGCGAGCCAGGTCTTCTGGGTCGCCAAGACCTGCCGGCAGTTCCGAGCCGTTTCGTTGCAGCAACCCGAGCGCGAGCTCCGCATCGCGCGCATGCCGCAAGCAATGATTTGACTCTTCCGGAGTGGCCGGAAGCGGATCTTCATCCCGACAGAACGTCTAATAATAGAGAAAAATATATAAATTACTACCGAGACTTTGCGGCCTCACAACGATAAGTTATCGGCAGCAGGGAAGGTGTCACTCACCCTGCATCACCTGGCCGCCCTCGCTCGGCTTTCATGCGCGTGCGGGGGCGGCATCTTTTCCTTTTAGGGATGGAGAGCCTTCGCCGGCGTTGACGGAGCGAAGCGGGCGGCGCATATGGCCGGCCTGTCCCCGCGGCCGGGGGCTCCGCCGCTCCGCGAGGGTTCGCGCAGCGGCGCGTTTTTGTTTGGGGCAAACGATGTTCGACGCGCTCTCGAACCGGCTCTCCGGCGTCTTCGACCGGCTTCGCCGCCGCGGCTCGCTCTCCGAGGCGGATGTGAACGAGGCGCTGCGCGAGGTGCGCGTGGCCCTGCTGGAGGCGGACGTCGCCCTGCCGGTGGTGCGCGACCTGACCGAGAAGGTGCGCGCCCGCGCGGTCGGCCAGGAAGTGCTGAAATCGGTCACGCCGGGCCAGCAGGTCGTGAAGATCGTGAATGACGCGCTGGTCGAGGCGCTCGGCGGTGAGGGGGCCGTGCCGCTCGCGATCGAGGCGCCGCCGCCGGTGCCCATCCTGCTGGTCGGGCTGCAAGGCTCGGGCAAGACGACGACGGCCGGCAAATTGGCGCTCCGGCTGCGCGAGAAGAGCCGGAAGAAGGTCCTGCTCGCGAGCCTCGACGTGCAGCGGCCGGCCGCGCAGCTTCAGCTCGCCCAGCTCGCCGAGCGGGCGGGTGTCGCCAGCCTGCCGATCATCGCCGGACAGGGTCCGCTCGCGATCGCGGAGCGCGCCATGGAGACGGGCAGGCGGGAAGGGTTCGATATCGTCATTCTCGACACCGCCGGCCGGCTCTCGATCGATACCGCCCTGATGGAGGAGGTGAAATCGATCCGCGCCGCGACCACGCCCGCCGAGACGCTGCTCGTGGTCGATGCGATGACCGGGCAGGACGCGGTCAATACCGCGCGCGCCTTCAACGAGGCGGTCGCGGTCAGCGGCATCGTGCTCTCGCGGATGGACGGCGATGCGCGCGGGGGCGCCGCGCTTTCGATGCGCGCGATCACCGGCGCGCCGATCAAGCTGGTGGGCGTGGGCGAAAAGCTCGATGCGCTCGAGGATTTCCACCCTGAGCGCGTGGCCGGGCGCATTCTCGGCATGGGCGATATCGTCGGGCTGGTCGAGCGGGCGGCCGAGACGATCGACCGTGACGAAGCCGAGCGGCTCGCCGCCAAGATGGCGAAGGGCAAGTTCGATCTCGAGGATTATGCGGCCCAGCTCCGCCAGATCACCCGCATGGGCAGCCTCTCGGGCATTCTCGGCATGCTGCCCGGTGTCAACAAGGTGAAGGCCCAGCTCGCCGAGGCCAATCTCGATACCAAGATCCTCAAGCGCCAGGCCGCCATCATCGGCTCGATGACCATGGGTGAGCGGCGTCATCCGGACATCATCAAGGCGAGCCGCAAGCGGCGGATCGCCGCCGGCTCGGGCACCAGCGTCCCCGAGGTGAACAAGCTTTTGAAGCAGTTCGAGGACATCACGGTGATGATGAAGCGGGCGCAGAAGCTCGGCGAGAAGGGCCTGATGCGGCATGGGCTTTCGGCGCTGATGCCGCCCGGCGGCGCGCGCCGCCCGTTCTGAACGAAAAGATCGCGTAAGGAGAAAGAGAAAATATGAGCCTGAAGATCCGGCTGGCCCGGGCAGGGGCGAAGAAGCGTCCCTATTACCACATCGTCGTCGCGGATAGCCGCAGCCCCAGGGACGGGCGCTTCATCGAGCGGATCGGCACCTACAATCCGCTGCTGCCGGCCGACCATGCCGAGCGGGTGCGGCTCATGCCCGAGCGGGTCACGCACTGGCTTGGCCAGGGCGCGCTCGCGACCGAGCGGGTGGCGCGCTTCCTCGGCAACGCGGGACTGGCACCACCGCCCGTCCGGCATGAGCAGACCAAGCAGCCCCTGCCGCGCAAGAAAGGGTAGGCGGCTTCCGGCGCCCCTTTCCTGCAATGATGGCTGAGCGGCGCGTGCTGGTGGGCATCATCGGCCGGCCGCACGGCGTCCGCGGGCTCGTGCACGTTACCAGCTACACCGCCGATCCTGCCGCGCTTGCCCGCTACGGTCCGCTCGAGGATCAGAAGGGGGCGCGCTATCGCCTCGAATGGGCAGGCGAGGGAAGGGCGCGCCTGACCCTCCTTGCGGCGGAGGGCGAGCGTCCGGTCGCGGACCGCGCGACGGCGGCGCGGCTCACCAACCGCAGGCTCTATGTGCCGCGCGCCTCACTTCCCGCCCCCGAGGATGAGGAATTCTACCTCGCCGACCTGATCGGGCTC
This sequence comes from Acetobacteraceae bacterium, assembly GCA_030044345.1. GTDB lineage: Bacteria > Pseudomonadota > Alphaproteobacteria > Acetobacterales > Acetobacteraceae > JAKAWQ01. The sequence continues at coordinate 8,784 of JASHVY010000545.1, forward strand.
GCCGCCTTCGATGAAGAGGGGACGGCGCTCGGCCGGGTGAGCGCGGTGCATGATTATGGGGCCGGCGCGAGCCTGGAGATCGGCCCCCTGCTCGTGCCCTTCACCCGCGCCGCCGTGCCGGAGATCGATCTTGCGGCGGGGCGGATCATCGTCGCGCCCCCCTCTTCGACAGAGGCTGCTTCGACAGAGGTTCCGGAAGGCGGGTCATGAGCTTCCGGGCAAGCGTCCTCACCCTTTTCCCCGAGCTTTTCCCCGGCCCGCTCGGCGCCTCGCTCGCCGGCCGGGCGCTGGCTGCCGGGCTCTGGCAGCTCGAGCCGGTCGATATCCGCGCTTTTGCGACCGACCGGCACCGCAGCGTCGATGACACGCCCTATGGCGGTGGGGCGGGCATGGTGATGCGCGCGGATGTGGTGGATCGGGCGGTGGCGACGGTGGCGGACGGCAGGCCCTTGATCCTCCTGAGCCCGCGGGGAAGGCGGCTCGACCAGGCGCGGGTGGCCGCGCTCGCGCGCGGGGCGGGGGTGGTGCTGCTCGCCGGCCGCTATGAGGGGATCGACCAGCGGGTGATCGAGGCGCGCGGCTTCGAGGAGCTCAGCATCGGGGATTACGTGCTTGCGGGTGGCGAGCTTCCTTCCATGGTGCTGCTCGATGCCGTGGTCCGGCTTCTGCCCGGGGTGATGGGGGCAAGCGCCTCGGCCGCCGAAGAGAGTTTTTCGGATGGGCTGCTCGAATACCCCCATTACACTCGCCCGCCCGTCTGGGAGGGCAGGGCAGTGCCCGCCGTGCTGCTCTCGGGCGATCATGCCGCCATCGCCGCCTGGCGGCGCGCCGAGGCGGAGCGGATCACGCGCGAACGCCGTCCTGACCTGCTGGCCGCAAAGGTTGCCAGCCGGGCCGGGGCGCCGTAAGGAAACGCCGAAAGGGTCAGTTCGATGAATATCATTCAGCGCTATGAGGCGGAGGCGGTCGCGCGGCTCTCCGCCGAGCGGGCGGTGCCCGAATTCGCCCCGGGCGATACGCTGCGCGTGCTCGTCCGGGTGGTCGAGGGTGAGCGGACGCGCACCCAGGCTTTCGAGGGAGTGTGCATCGCGCGCTCCAATCGCGGGCTCAACAGCAGCTTCACCGTGCGCAAGATCAGCTACGGCGAGGGGGTCGAGCGCGTCTTCCCGCTCCATGCGCCCACCCTTGCCGGCATCGAGGTGGTGCGGCGGGGCAAGGTGCGGCGCGCCAAGCTCTATTATCTGCGTGGGCGGCGCGGCAAATCGGCGCGCATCGCCGAGCGCGCGCGCGAGACGCCGCAGGCTGCCGAGGCGCCTGCGGCGGCGGCCGCGGAGTAGCGGATTCCCCTGCGTTCCAAGAAATGTTCAGGCAAGGAAGCGGGGGAAATTACGGAGTAGCATGATGGCGCAGGGAAAACCGCGCACCCTTTTCGACAAGATCTGGGCAAGCCACGTCGTCGAGAATCTGCCAGACGGAACCTGCCTTCTTTATATCGACCGCCATCTCGTGCACGAGGTCACCAGCCCTCAGGCTTTCGAGGGGCTGCGGCTCGCCCATCGCGGCGTGCGCCGGCCGGATGCCACCATTGCGGTCGCCGATCACAATATCCCGACCACCAATCGCCGGAACGGCATCGACGAGCCGGAAAGCCGCCTGCAGGTCGAGACGCTCGAGCAGAACGTGGCGGCCTTCGGGGTGCCCTATATCCCCGTTCTCGATGACCGGCAGGGCATCGTCCACGTGATCGGGCCGGAGCTCGGGCTCAGCCTGCCGGGAATGACGATCGTCTGCGGGGATTCGCACACCTCGACGCATGGCGCGTTGGGCGCGCTCGCCTTCGGGATCGGCACCTCCGAGGTCGAGCACGTGCTGGCGACCCAGACACTCCTCCAGCGTCCGGCGAAGAACATGCGGGTGGAGGTAACCGGCAAGCTGCCCGCGGGCTGCTCGGCCAAGGATATCGTGCTTGCGATCATCGGCTTCATCGGCACCGGCGGCGGCACGGGCCATGTGATCGAATATGCGGGCGAGGCGATCCGCGCGCTCGACATGGCCGGGCGGATGACGGTCTGCAACATGTCGATCGAGGCGGGCGCGCGCGCCGGGCTGGTGGCCCCGGACGACACCACCTTCGCCTATGTTGCCGGCCGCCCCTTCGCGCCCAAGGGCGAGGCGCTCGATCGCGCGATCGCCTATTGGCGAAGCCTTTCGACGGACGAAGATGCGGTCTTCGATCATGGCGTGACGCTCGATGTCTCGAACCTCGCACCGATGGTGACCTGGGGCACGAGCCCGGAGACGGTGGTGCCGATCACCGGGCGGGTGCCGGATCCGGACACGCTCACGGACCTGACGCGGCGCGAGAATTGGCGCCGCATGCTCGACTATATGGGCCTCATCCCCGGCACGAAGATGACCGACATTCCCGTGGATGTCGTCTTCATCGGAAGCTGCACGAACAGCCGCATCGAGGACATGCGTGAGGCGGCGCGCATCGTCCGCGGCCGCAAGGTGGCGCCCGGCGTGCAGGCGCTGGTGGTGCCCGGCTCGGGGCTGGTCAAGAAGCAGGCGGAGGACGAAGGGCTCGATACCGTGTTCAAGGAGGCGGGGTTCGAGTGGCGTGAGGCCGGCTGCTCCATGTGCCTCGGCATGAACCCGGACAAGGTGCAAAGGGGCAAGCGGTCCGCCAGCACCTCCAACCGCAATTTCGAGGGTCGGCAGGGACCGGGCGCGCGCACGCATCTGCTTTCGCCGGCGATGGCCGCGGCGGCGGCGATCGCGGGCCGCTTCGCCGATGTGCGGGAGCTCGCCTGATCATGGAAAAGTTCACGAAGCTCACCGCCATCGCCGCATCTTTGCCGATGGCGAATATCGATACCGACAAGGTCATCCCCGCGCGCTTCCTCAAGACGATCAAGCGAACGGGGCTCGGCGCGCATCTCTTCGATCCGCTCCGCTTCAACCATCAGGACGGCAGCGAGAATCCGGACTTCGTCCTCAACCGCGAGCCCTGGCGCAAGGCGGGCGTGCTGGTGGCGGGTGACAATTTCGGCTGCGGCTCCTCGCGCGAGCATGCGCCCTGGGCGCTGCTCGATTTCGGCATACGCTGTGTGATCGCGCCTTCCTTCGGCGATATCTTCTACAACAACAGCCTCAAGAACGGGCTGCTGCCGATCCGGCTGCCGGAAGAGACCTGCGCGCAACTGATGGCGGATGCGGCCCTGGGCGGCAATGCGCGGCTCACGATCGATCTCGAGCGGCAGGTGGTGATCCGCCCGAGCGGGGAGGCAATTCATTTCGAGATTGATTCATTCCGCAAGCATCTGCTGCTCGAAGGGCTCGACGATATCGGCCAGACGATGCAGCACGCCTCGGCGATCGGCCGCTTC
>JASHVY010000546.1 GCA_030044345.1 Acetobacteraceae bacterium
GGATCACGGGCGAGCACCGTCGGCGAAAGCGCGTCGGCAACGGCGCCATTGCTGGCGGGGCCGGAGAGCGGGAGCAGATCGTCGATCACGATGGGCCGCCCGGAAGTCGCGCCAATCACGCAACGGTTGAAGCCGCGAGCATCATCGATCAGCACGGCGGCGCTGGCTTCGGCAAACTCCCCCTTTTTACGGCACACCTTGAAGTAGGCCCAGCGCGAGCGGGCGGAGAGGCGCGGCACGCTGATCTCGACGATCAGTTCGTCCGGTGCCAGCATCGTCTCGAATCCACTGACGACGAATTCGGCCGCGCGGACCGTGCGCGGGCCGGCAGTGCCGGTCAGCAGGAACTCGGCACCGAGTGCCGTGGTGCAGACGAGCCAATCGGCCGCCGGGTCGGCATGCGCGAGGCTGCCGCCGATGGTGCCGCGATTGCGCACCGCACGATAGGCGATGCCTGCAGCGATCTCTGCCAGCACCGCTCGCGTTCGTTCGCCGTTGTTGCCGTCCTCGAGCCGGGCATGCGTCACCGCGGCGCCGATGATGATTCGGTCCGCCTCGTCGCGGATTTCGAGCAGTTCCGGAATACCCGTCACATCGACCAGAAGGTCCGGCTGGACAAGCCTGAGATTGAGCATCGGGCCGAGAGACTGCGCGCCGGCCACCGCCTTTGCGCCATCCGCGCCTGCGGCGAGAAGATCGATGGCAGCGGCGAGCGTGGTCGGCTTCACATAGTCGAAATCGACCGGCTTCATGGCGGAGGTTCCGCCTTGGCGCTGTGCAGCGCCGCAAGGATGCGGGCCGGCGTGATCGGTTGATCCGTGACGACGGCGCCACGTGCCTTGAGGGCGTCGTTGACGGCATTGCAGAGCACGGCAGATGGTGCGATCGCGCCTCCCTCGCCCAGGCCTTTCATTCCGAATTCGGTGTAGGGCGAGGGTGTTTCCATGTGTTCGACGCGAATATCGGGAACTTCGGTGAATCCAGGCACCAGATAGTCCATGAATGTCGATGCCAATGGCTGGCCGGCATCATCATAGGGAGAGCACTCGTAGAGCGCGGTGCCGATGCCCTGCGCGACCCCGCCGAAAATCTGTCCCTCCGCGATGGCCGGGTTGACCATCGTGCCCGCGTCTTCGACGACGAGATAGTCGAGAATCTCGACCAGCCCGAGGTCGGGATCGACGGCGACCACGGCCGCATGCGTCGCATAGGAGAAAGTGCCATGGTCGCTTTTCGGCTTATAGCCGGCAGTGACCTCGAGCCCGCCAGGATCGACGTCCGCCGGCAGAAGCTGGGGTGCGAGATACCAAGTGCGGCCGATTTCGGCGATCGAGATTTCCGCTCCCCCGCTTCGCAGCTTTCCATCCGAGAGAGAAACATCCTCGAGACGCGCCTGAAGGAGATGCGCACCGATGCGCCGCAGGCGATCCGCAAGCAGGCGGCATGCTGTCGTGATGGCACCCCCGGCCATGACCATGCTGCGCGAGCCCCAGGTGCCGGTGGAGTAGGGGGTGAGGCCGGTATCGCCGTGCACCAGCCGGATCCGTTCCAGGGCAATGCCCAGCACCTCGTGCGCCACCTGGGCGAAGCTCGTTTCCATGCCCTGGCCGTGCGATTGGACACCGACACGAAGCTCGAGCCCACCATCGGCGGTGATGCGTGCCTGCGCCTGCTCATAGCCAGGAACCATCGGAATGCCCCAGCCGTGATAGACCGCTGTACCGTGCGCGCCCTGCTCGCAATAGGTCGCGAACCCGACACCGACGAGGCGGCCATCCGGCTCGCCCTGGCGTTGGCGGCGGCGCACGGCGGCGACGTCGATCCCTCTCACGGCGCGACGCAGCGATTCGGGATAGTCTCCACTGTCGAAGTGCTTGCCGGTGATATTGTCGAACGGCATCTTCTCCGGCGGCACCAGATTGGCGAGCCGCACCTCCCACGCCTCGCGCCCGGCCGCTGCGGCGACCGCGTCGATGATCTGCTCCATGGCAAAGCAGACATTGGGCCTCGCCACACCACGATAGGGCACGATCGGAGGCTTGTTGGTGCAAACCGAAAAAGTGCGGCAGCGATAGTGCGGAAAATCGTAAGGGCCGGGCAGAATGCTGCCGACCTGTGCGGCCTCGAGACAGGCCGAGAAGGGATAGACCGAATAGGCGCCGGCATCGACCCACGCTTCGGCATCGATGCCGAGGAGCCTGCCGTCGGCATTGGCATAGGCGGTGATCTCGTAATGATGCTCGCGAGCATTGGCTGCCGCGACGAGATGCTCACGCCGGTCTTCCAGCCAGCGGACAGGGCAGTCGAGATGCATGGAAAGCCATGCCGCGACCACTTCCTCGGGCTGGAGGAGCCCCTTCCAGCCGAAACCGCCGCCGACGTCCGGCGCGATGACGCGGATCGCTTCCAACGGCAGCTCCAGACATTCCGAGAGCCCGCTGCGGACGATATGCGGCATCTGCGTTGCGGTGTGCAGCACGAGCTGCTCGGCCTGCCGCTCCCAGAAGGCGACGACGCCCTTCCCTTCCAGAGGCACGATGCACTGGCGTGCGGTACGGATGTTGCGAGACACCTTGATGGGCGCGGTCGCCATATCCTTCTCGAAGGCGTGCCCCACCCTCGTTTCGAGGAAGATATTGTCGCTCCAATGCTCATGCACGCGCGGCGCACCGGGCGCCGCGGCGGCAAGCATTTCGACATTCGGCGGCAGTTCCTCGAACTCCGCGATGACCTCGGATGCGATGTCTTCCGCCTCGGCGCGGGTGCCGGCGAAGGCGACGGCGATCGGCTCGCCAACGAAGCGCACCTTGTCCGCGGCGAGCGGCGGCTGTTCGGAGACCTTGAATCCGGGGAGGCCGGAAGCGGCACGGATCGGCCGCACGCCCGCCTTTGCCAGATCGGGCCAGGTGAATATCTGGCCGCGTAGCAGCTCCGGGATATCGAAGCCCAGAATGCGCGCATGCGCGAGGGGGCTGCGGACAAACGCCAGTTCCCGCATGCCGACGAGAGCGATGTCGGCGATGAACCGGCCGCGGCCGCGTAGCAGACGCTCGTCCTCCTTGCGGTGAACCCTGGCTCCGACGCCGAACAAGATCCTGTCCCCTCCCGCGCGGCCTGCCCCGCTTCCGCGGTCTCGTGCAGGGGCCTACTTTGCAAGTGTGCCGTTATCTGGAATGAATATCAAGAAATTCCTTTAGAAGCATTTTTTGCCATAGAATGATTGACATTAGGATATCCCGAAGTCATTATTTCAGGACTCTATTGCGGGCGCTCGTTCGAGCGGCCCTGAACGGCGGACGCAAAGCGGAAAGAGTGGGCGGTGAGCGGATACGAGGCATTGCGGAAGGAAACCGCCGCGCGCGATCGCAGTCTGCACGAGAAGGTGGTTTCGCTCGACGCTGCGGCGGCGCTCATCAAGGATGGGGAGCATGTGGCGATCGGCGGCTGCATGATGTCGCGCACGCCGATGGCGCTTCTTTGGGCGCTGGTGCGCGCCGGCCGGCGCGATCTTACCTTCTCGCGCAGCATCGTCTCTTCCGACGGGGATATCGTCGTTGCCTCCGGGATCGGGAAGAAGGTCGTCACGAGCTGGTTCAGCCAGGGCATCGTCTGGGGAATCTCGCGGGTGATGCGGCATTGGGTGGAGAACGGCGCCGCCGAATTCGAGGAATGGAGCCACCTTGCGATGGGCCTGCGCTATCGCGCGGCCGCGATGGGCCTTCCCTTCCTGCCG
>JASHVY010000547.1 GCA_030044345.1 Acetobacteraceae bacterium
GTCAGCCGCAAGACGGTCGCCAACTATCACTACAGCATCAAGTCGAAGCTCGGCGTCGCATCCGACATCGAGCTTGTCCTTTTGGGCCTCCGCCAGGGCCTGCTCGGTCCCGCCTGATTGCCTCCCGGTCGGGCAATTTTCCCAGTCCTCCACGGGGATCGCTCCGTTTGCCGAGCCCCGCCACTGGTCCACTCTCCCCCGGGACCTGTTGCCAGTCGGTCATTTCTGCTCCCATCGCGGCTCATAGGCTCGCTGGCGACACGCCCTGATGGGTGGCGGGTGCAGAGGCTGCATCCAGAGCACGCTCATTTGGTGCCTTATCGCAGGATTGGCTCTGCCGGCAGTTCCGCAACAGCCGGTGACGCTTTAACCAACGCGGGGGGAAACGGTGAAAATGCACCAATTCGACGACCGGAACATCACCTGGTACCGGCTGGACTGGCTGAAGGACGTCGAGTTCTACGTCTACAAGGTGGACGAGGAGAACCGCATCGTCGATGTCCTCTTCAGATTTGCTGCCAACACGAAGGCAATGCTTCATCGCCACAAGGCGCCCTACATCACTTTCGTCGTCCAGGGGGAACTCCGCTTCTATCGTCCGAACGGCGAGCTCAAGGAGATCCGTCCGACCGGAAGCTACGTTTCCGGGATCGCGAACGCCGAGCCGCATTTCGAGGGTGGCGGTGACGAGGATGCCATCGTTTTCTTCAGCAACCGCAACGTGGAGGATGCTCTCTATGAGTTCCTCGACGAGAATATGCAGCCGACCGTGACCCTCCGCTTCGCGGATTTCAAGGCCCAGCTCGAGACTCAGGGCATGTCAAAGTGGCAGGTGAAGCCGGCCGCCTGAAGCCCGGAATCACCCTCCCGAACCCCGCAGCCAGCGAGGCTTCGGCGAAGCCACGCGCTGAGGCGGCTTGCGCCAGGAGTGCGACAGGGCGAGGCTCGCGGCCGAAGATTCGGAGCCAAGGACATGTCCGCCTCAGCCGAGTATGCACCCCCGAGGATTTGGTCCTGGACCAAGCCGAACGGTGGGCGCTTCGCAAACATCAACCGTCCCGTTTCAGGGCCGACACATGAAAAGGACTTGCCTGTCGGCCGCCACCCTCTGCAGCTCTATTCGCAGGGCACGCCGAATGGCGTGAAGGTCACGGTAATGCTGGAGGAGCTGCTTGCGGCAGGCCATAGCGGTGCGGAATACGATGCCTGGCTGATCCGGATCAGCGAGGGCGAGCAGTTCGGCAGCGGGCTCGTTGCGGTGAACCCCAACTGTAAGATCCCTGTGCTGGTGGACAGAAGCGGCCCCAACCCGATCCGGGTGTTCGAATCCGGTGCGATCTTGCTGTATCTCGCGGAAAAGTTCGGAGCATTCCTGCCGACGGATGGGAAGCGCGCCGAATGCCTCTCTTGGCTGTTCTGGCAGGTGGGCAGCGCGCCTTACCTGGGCGGCGGGTTCGGCCATTTCTACGCCTATGCGCCGATGAAGATGGAATACCCGATCGACCGGTTTGCCATGGAGAAGAAGCGGCTGCTCGATGTTCTCGACAAGCGGTTGGCGAGCAATGAGTACCTGGCAGGCGACATCTACACGATTGCCGATATGGCTGCGTGGCCATGGTACGCCGGCCTGGTGAAGTTCGGGCTCTATGGGGCGGCCGAGTTCCTTTCGGTGAACGAATACAAGAACGTAGTACGCTGGGTCGATGCCATCTACGCCCGGCCGGCGGTGCAGCGCGGGCGGATCGTCAATCGCACGCGAGGCGAACCATCGAGCCAGTTGCACGAGAGGCATGACGCCAGTGATTTCGAAACGAAGACAGAGGACAAACTGGCAACGGCGAAATGAAACGCCGTAGAGGTCTTCAAGGAAGGCTTCCGCTGCATCAGGATGGGCCAGCGCAATGCGAATGACGGCGAGTCCTCGGGTCGGTTGCCATCGGGGATTCTTGGGGCAAGGAAATTTTGCATGCTCTTCGGCCAAGGGCAGCATCGAGATATCGCGCCCATCGCACGATTTGCGAAAGATCACACGCTACGTCGTCGCTACCAGCAACTGCCCTGAGCTTGATGGCCGCAGGCCATCCGTTCTGCCGCTGAAGTAGCGCTCCGCAAGACTGGCTGCCGATATGTGCTTCGGCTCTTTGAAACCGGCTTCGCGCGCCAGCGCCAGCATCTCCGAGGGCGTAAAGAAGCTGATGAAAGGCGTTCCGGCTGCGCGCGCACGTTGTTCCGTCGCCTGCCGACGAGGGCGTTCCTCCGCTTCGACGAGTTCCAGCGGCACCATGAACGTCATGGCGAGCGTCGAGCCCCGCACGAACGCCGCGACCCGGCGCAGCGTGGCCATGATCGTCTCCCTCGTGAGGTACATTGTGACGCCGGCAGAAGCCACGACCGCCGGCTGATTGGCATCGAAGCCAGCGATCTCGAGCTGTTGCCTCCAGGACCTGCCCGCCTCGAAGTCGGTCGGCACGAGCCGCAGCCACTCCGGGATGCCGAAGCCGAGCGCAATCAGGCGCTGTCGCTTCCAGCACTGGGGATCGGGCCGGTCGATCTCGAATACCTTGAGGCGGGAAGCGATCTCCGGCCTGCGCTGGGCGAAGCTGTCCAAGCCTGCCCCAAGGATGACGTACTGGCCAACGCTATGACCCGCCTGTTCCACGACCAGGTCCTCGATGAAACGCGCGCGGGCCACGACGGATGCCCGGGGGCGGCGCGTGGCGTGCGGATCCATGTCCGGACGGTTGCGCCAACCATCGTGCGGAGCGGCGAGTTGCAGGCCGATCTCGTCCTCGAGCACATGTGGCGCCGGGTCGATCTGGAAGTGCATGGCCCGCCACAACGCAACTCGCACCGCCGTATCGTCCGGAACTGCGCTTCGCTGATCCTGCATGAGTTTCTCTCCTGCATCATCAACGTTGCCGTATAGCAGCAAGCGGAAGTGCACGCAGCTTGCTCACACGGCTGGTCACGAAGGCGCGGACCAGAACACATCGGAGGGCAGACGATCGAGCCCGCCCGTCGCCGCGTTGCCGCCGAGTGTGTGCAGAATGGCGAAGAGCTGGTTCGCCGCTGCCGTTTCCTCATTCGGGCTCGGGTGCACCATGCTGGCGCGGAACCCCGCCTTAAGTCGGGCGAAGAGACGGTCGTCCTCGGCGTGCATGAGAGGGCGGATCGCCTCCCAGGTCTGATCCGAGCGGGAGAGGAGATCCTCCGCGGCTGCACTCGCAGCCAGGAAACCACCGATGAGATGCAGGTTCTTCTCCGCCCATGCCTTGCTGAACACATAGCCGCCGAGGGGCGGATGGGCCGGCAAACCGAGCGCCTCGGAGCAGGCGGAGACCGTCACGAGCGGACGGAAACCCGCGACCTCGAGCGCGGCGACAAAATTCCAGTAGGTCAGGACGGCATCGAGCCCGCCCTGAGCAAGCTTGGCGCTCAGGAGCGGTGGCGCGGCATAGACAATATCCGCTGCCTGCGCGAGATCGATCCCCGACTCGCGTTTGGCCGTGGCGCGCACGATCATCCAGGACTTGTCATATGGCCCGCCGGCGACGCCGAGCCGGCGATGGGCGAGATCCTTGAGCCCGCGCACGGGCGAATTGCGGCCGAGCACGATCGCCCCGGCGGCGGAAGAGAAGGGCGCGAAGCTCAGCGGAAGCCCCCGCTCCCGTTCGATGCCGACGAACAGCCAGTCCGAGACGATGAGATCGACCCCGCCGCCAAGCAGCGCCACCTTGGCGCTGTCATTGTTGGCCACTGGTTCGGTAACGAGAAGGAATCCGTGGGCGCGATCGAGGTCGTGGCTCCGGATCACGCTCGCCACCCACTGGACGGTGCCGAAGGCAAGGACGCCGAGCCGCACCTCGGGCAGTGATGCCGCCACGCCGGTAGCGAACGGGGCAAGCGCGCCGGCCGCGACGAGGATCGTGCGACGCAAGAACAGCGGTGAGGAGAGCCAGGTCGACACGGCAAACGATCCCTTCCCTCTATCCGCAAGTGAAACCACTACAAATGCATACCCCGGTCCACGCCTCGCAGCCGATGCAGCAATTGCCGATGCAGGCGATCCTACACGCCTGCTTGCGACCAGTCGCGCAGCAGCCGCCAGCAGGTCATACCCGAGCCGCAACCGATCTCAAGCGGGGTGAAACATTGCGGCTGCACGCCTCGAACGGGAGCATCAGAACGGCAGCGCGACAATCGGGCCGCAATCACAGCGTTGCCGTTGGCGTTTGTGGAAAGAGAAATCCTTCACGTCGCCCTTACCGCCGGATGATGCTGACCGTCACATCACGGCGGCACTCCCAGCCCAGGCTTTCCAGTTCCGGCGCATCACGTTCCTCCTGTGGGTAGCCCAGGCAAAAATACCCGACCAATATCCAGTTGTTTGGTACCTTGAGCACTGCGGCGATGACGGCCGGATCCAGGATGGACACCCAACCGAGTCCAAGACCGACAGAGCGTGCCGTAAGCCAGAGCGTGTGCACCGCCATCAGGGCAGAATAGACGGCTGTCTCCGGCATGGTACGGCGACCGAGCCCGTGTCCCTGCTGCGGATCGGGCTCGGCGAAGACGGCTAGGTGGCAAGGCGCCTCATCGAGACCTGCAAGCTTCAGGCGCGCATAGAGCGCCGCGCGGCCAGAGTCCTGGCAGGCAAGAGCCTCGGCATTGCAGGCGGAAAAATTCGCGCGCACCGCTTCCCGGCGGATGGGATCCTCCACGATGACGAAGCGCCAGGGCTCGCTGAGGCCCACCGATGGGGCGAGACTGGCGACGTCGAGGAGCCAGAGAAGGAGATCGGGCGGGACGGGATCCGCGCGGAAATGGCGCACGTCGCGTCGCCACCGGAACAGGGTCAGCAATTCCTTTCGGAACGCATCTGAGAAGCTCGGCATTGCGGAACATTAGAGCTTCTTCAGAAGAACCGCCATCACGCAACCGATTGGAGAATCTTCCAGCCACTCCAACGCTGCGGCATCGCCGGGCAGGGTTTTCTCTCTTGAGCGCCGCCACCGTCACTTTCCTCGAATCACCCTTCTTGCCTGGCAGCACCAAAGTCTGCGCTAGATCAATATGGCTTCTGGTGGAATCGCGTAGCGATTCGCCAAAGCCATGAAATTGATCGAAAAAAACAAATTTAGAGCGTGATGATTTGAAATCATCACGCTCTAAAACGAGGGTGTAGCCTGCTGCGCACGCAGCGCATCGGCTGAGTGGCGGACCACTTCGGATATCTGCAAGAGTTGTTTGGCCAACGGACTTGTCCTGCGCCAGATCATGCCAATCGTGCGCGAAGGCTGCGGACTCTTGAAGCGCGCGATGGAGACCGACGCCGAACGTGTCTCGACCGCTACGGCCATTTCCGGGATCAGCGTGACACCGATGCCGGCACCGACCATCTGGACCAGTGTGGAGAGAGAGCTCCCGTCCAGAAATTTCCGTGATGACGTCGAGGACATGTTCATATTGCAGAACGACAGGGCCTGATCGCGAAAGCAGTGCCCCTCTTCCAACAGGAGCAACCTCATTTGGCGAAGCGTTTCGCGATCGGGGACCGGCTTTCCCTCATCATGGCCCGGCCGGACAAGAACGAAGCGCTCAGCAAACAGCGCAACCTCGGTCAACGAAGGTTCGGACACCGGCAGGGCAACGATTGCCGTATCGAGCCGCCCGTCTTCCAGCTCTTGAATGAGCTTCGCCGTCAGCGTCTCGCGCACATGAATGTCAAGGCCGTCGTGCATGCGGGTCAGGTTGTCGATGATGGTGGGCAGCAGATAGGGCGCGATCGTCGGGATCACGCCTATGCGCAGCCGACCCGCCAGCCTGTCCTCTGAGGCGCGCGCCAGATCCCCCAGCTCATCGACCGAACGCAGGATGTCCCGGATGCGCAGGGCGAACTCTTCCCCGAACCTCGTCAGCCGGACGTGACGGGTCCCTCTTTCAAAGAGTTCGGTGCCGAGGGATTCTTCCAACTCCTTGATCTGCATCGACAAAGCTGGCTGAGAGATGGCGCAGGCCTCCGCAGCGTGTCCGAAGTGACCATGCCGTGCCAACGCCTCGAAGTAGCGAAGCTGCTTGAGTGTCACGTTCATCATAATCAAAACTTATCCCTATGATCAATAAATCCTACTTAATCTGATGGCGTGGATTTGGTAAAGGACGTGCAGCGAGGATGAGGGGTGGCTAATGTCGCGGCGCGATTGGCGTCAGGAACGCCGGCGGCGTGCGGTTCAGTGATGCTCGGAACATCCCGGACGCCCGCGCTCCTGGGGCTGCCTCTGTTTCTGAACGGGCCTCTTTCGGGCAAGCCCGTGGCGCCGGAGCGAGTCCAGTTGACGGATACGAATTCACCGCTCCGGGCAGGGAAGAGAATCGCCTTTCGGCGTATTCCTGGCCCCTGCCTGCGAGCCAGCGCAATCAACGCAGCCACGATCGGAGGGAAATATGGACGGAGATAATGTCGCCAAGACCGGCAAGTGCCCAGTCGTACACGGGGCTCGCCCCAACGCCATTCTGAGCGGGCGGTCGAACCGGGACTGGTGGCCGAACCAGTTGAACCTGAAGATCCTGCACCAGCACTCTTCTCTATCCAATCCCTTGGGCGAGGCGTTCAACTACGCGGAGGAGTTCAAGAAGCTCGACCTCGCGGCCTTGAAGAAGGACCTCTTCGCGCTGATGACGGACTCGCAGGATTGGTGGCCGGCCGATTTCGGCCATTACGGGCCGCTCTTCATCCGCATGGCGTGGCACAGCGCGGGCACCTACCGCATCGGGGACGGCCGCGGGGGCGCCGGCTCGGGCGCGCAGCGCTTCGCGCCGCTCAATAGCTGGCCCGACAATGTGCTTCTCGACAGGGCGCGCCGGCTGCTTTGGCCGCTCAAGCAGAAATACGGCAAGAAGATTTCCTGGGCCGACCTCATCATCCTCGCCGGCAACTGCGCCCTCGAATCGATGGGCTTCAGGACCTTCGGCTTCGGCGGCGGGCGCGAGGATGTCTGGGAGCCCGAAGAAGACGTCTACTGGGGCCACGAGGACACCTGGCTTGGCGATAAGCGCTATAGCGGGGACCGGGAGCTCGAAAATCCCCTCGCCGCCGTGCAGATGGGCCTGATCTACGTCAACCCGGAAGGGCCGAACGGCAAGCCGGATCCGCTCGCGGCGGCGCGCGATATCCGCGAGACCTTCGCGCGCATGGCCATGAACGATGAAGAGACCGTCGCACTGATCGCGGGCGGGCACACGTTCGGCAAGACCCATGGCGCCGGCGATGTGGCGCTTGTCGGGCCGGCCCCTGAAGCTGCCGGCCTCGAAGAGCAGGGTCTCGGCTGGAAAAGCAAATTTGGCACGGGCAAAGGCGATGACGCGATCGGCAGTGGCCTGGAAGTCGTCTGGACCTCGACGCCGACGAAGTGGGGCAACGGTTTCTTCCAGAACCTGTTCGGCTACGAATGGGAGCTGACGACGAGCCCGGCCGGCGCGTATCAGTGGCAAGCGAAGGATAGCGCCGGCGCCGGCACGATCCCGGATCCGCACGACCCGTCGAAGCGCCGCTCGCCGACGATGCTGACCACCGACCTCTCCTTGCGGCTCGACCCTGCTTACGGAAAGATCTCAAGACATTTCTACGAGAATCCGGACCAGTTCGCCGACGCTTTTGCTCGGGCGTGGTTCAAGCTGACGCACCGCGACATGGGCCCGCGCGTGCGCTATCTCGGCCCGGAGGTTCCGGCGGAGGATCTGATCTGGCAGGACCCCGTTCCCGCCGTCGATCACAAGCTGATCGACGCGCAGGACATCCGTGCCCTCAAGGCCAAGATTCTTGCGTCCGGCCTCTCGATTTCCGAACTGGTCTCGACGGCCTGGGCTTCGGCGGCAACCTTCCGAGGCTCCGACAAGCGCGGCGGGGCGAACGGGGCGCGCATCCGCCTGGCGCCGCAGAAGGACTGGGAGGCCAACCAGCCGGCCCAACTGGCGAAGGTGCTCGGCGTCCTCGAGGGGATCCAGAATTCGTTCGATGCCGCACAATCGGGCGGAAAGAAGGTGTCGCTCGCCGATCTGATCGTCCTTGGCGGTTGCGCCGCGGTCGAGCAGGCGGCGAAGAAAGCCGGGCACGAGGTGGAGGTTCCCTTCACGCCGGGCCGCACGGATGCGACGCAGGAGCAGACCGATGCCGATTCCTTCGCCGTGCTCGAACCGGTCGCGGACGGGTTCCGCAACTACCTCAAGACCCGCTTCACGGTCTCGGCGGAGGAGTTCCTGGTCGACCGGGCGCAACTCATGACGCTGACGGCGCCGGAGATGACGGTTCTCGTCGGCGGCATGCGCGCGCTGGATGCGAATGTCGGGCAGTCCCGGCACGGGGTCTTCACCAAGCGGCCGGGGACGCTCACCAACGACTTCTTCGTGAACCTGCTCGACATGCGCACGGCCTGGAAGGCGGCCTCGGAAGACGAAGAAGTGTTCGAGGGCCATGATCGCGCGACGGGCGAGCTGAAATGGACCGGCACCCGTGTCGATCTGGTCTTCGGCTCGAACTCCGAGCTCCGCCCGCTCGCAGAAGTCTATGCGAGTGACGATGCGCAAGAGAAGTTCGTGCATGACTTCATCGCCGCGTGGAACAAGGTGATGAACCTCGATCGCTTCGACCTGGCCTGATCGCAGCGGAAAGTCGCTCATTCGCTGCCCGTGTCCCGATTCCGAAGTCCGTCGCATTGGAATGTGGACGGAATCGGGACACTTGCTCCTTATTTTCAGTGGGGTTGTTTTGCCGAGTCTCCGTTTCCAATCAGGCGCGATCCGCTCTAAGCGACCCGGAATCCTCCGTCCACCGGCAAGATCACGCCGTTGATCATGCTCGCCGCGTCGCTGAGGAGGAAGCAGATGACCGATGCGACCTCCTTCGGCTTGGCGAAGCGCCGCAGCGGAATGCGCGCCAGCATGGCGCCCGCCTTCGCCGGGTCACTCCAGGCTCGCTCCGCCATCGGCGTCAGCGTGACGACCGGATTGATGCTGTTGGTCCGAATGCCGAACGGGCCCAGCTCGTTGGCCATTGTCATCGTAAGTGAATCGAGGGCAGCTTTCGAGGCGCCATAGGCGGCATGGTCGGGCGTGCCCCACAAGCTCGCGAGCGAAGAGACGTTCACGATGGCACCCCGCGCTTCGCGCCTGATCCAGTCCCGCGCCACGATCTGAGAAATCAGCATCGGGGCACGAACATTGACGGCCATGACCCGTTCGAAAAGCGCCGCCGTTGTCTCGAGGAACGGCGCCAGCTCCACGACGCCGGCATTGTTGACCAATCCATCCAGCGGCAAGGCCTGCCTGGCCACCGCTCCGGCTGCGCCGGCATCGGCGAGATCGACAATATGGGTACGGCAGCCGGTCCGCTCTGCGAGGCTGCCAAGGTCCTCGGCAGAGCGGCTCACGGCGATCACCTCGGCACCTTCCGAGACGAGCATCTCCGCCGTGACCCGGCCAATTCCTTTGCCCGCGCCCGTCACAAGGATTCGCTTCCCCATAAGCCGCGGCGCGATTGCAGTCGTCATCGCCGATGCCTCACGAGACAGGTACGGTGAGCGCGGCCCCAGTCCCGGCGTCGAAAAAATGGACGCTCTTTGGGGGAATGGCGAGCACGATGCGCTCGCCCTCGCGCCACTGGTTCTCTCCGCGCGGCCGGCGCACCACGACTTCCTGCCCATCCTCGGTGCGGAAATGGAGCTCGATTTGCGCCCCGAGATGTTCAACCACGTCCACCTGGCCCCGCACCTCCGTCTCACCTTCTTCGGCCGCGCCCGGTCGCGCGTCCTCGCTCCGGAAGCCGACCAGCACCTCCGGCGAAATGGCGATGCCGTCGGGCACCGGCACCCGCAGGAAGGGTGTCTCCACCATCGCCGCTCCGGGATGACGGTCGACCCGGACCAGGTTCATCCGCGGCGAGCCGATGAAACGGGCCACGAACGCATTGGCCGGATGCCCATAAACCTCGTCCGGCGAGCCGATCTGCTCGATATGGCCGAAATTCATGACCGTGATCCGATCGCCCAGTCCCATGGCCTCTTCCTGGTCGTGGGTGACATAGATCGTGGTCATGCCGACGGCACGATGGATCCGCAGCAGCTCGGCGCGCATGATCGTGCGCAGTTGCGCATCGATATTCGATAGCGGCTCATCCATGAGAGAAACCGCCGGCTCGCGGGCGATGACCCGGGCCAGCGCCACGCGCTGCCGCTGGCCACCGGAGAGCGCGCGTGGCCTGCGCTCGAGATATTCCCCGATCTGGACAAGATTCGCCGCAAACGCGATCCGTTGCTCGATTTTCGCCCGGTCCAGGCCGCGGACCTTGAGGCCAAGCGCGATATTTTCTCGAACCGTCATGTGCGGATAGAGCGCATAGTTCTGAAAGACCATGCCCACGCCGCGGCGCGCGGGCGGCAAGGCGGTGACATCCGTGCCGCCGATCAGAATTCGCCCGCTGCTCGGCGTCTCGAGCCCGGCAATCATCCTGAGCAGCGTGGTCTTGCCGCAGCCCGAAGGGCCGAGCAGGACCATGAACTCTCCGTCCGCGATCGTAATGTCGATGTGCCTCAACGCCTCCACGGAGTCGAAGTGCTTGGCCACGCCGTCGATGACGATCTCTGCCACGGTCGGTCCCTTGCCGGCTATTTCACCGCGCCCAGCGTCAATCCCCGGGCGATATATTTGTGGATGGCAATGCCGCCGACCACAACCGGAGCACAGATCATGACCGCGCACGACATGACCGTCTGCCAGGGAATGATGTAGCCGCCGAGGAAACCCATCATCACCACGGGCGCCGTGCGTGCCTCGGTCGAGGGTGTCAGGATGAACGCATAGAGAAGATCGTTCCAGGCGAATATGCCGGCGAGGATTGCCGCAACGGCGATGCCGGGCAGCGTCAGCGGCAGGGCGATCCGGGTGAAGACCCGGAACCGACTCAGGCCGTCGAGCAGGGCCGCCTCCTCGAGCGCGACCGGCACCGCGGCAAACTGATCGACCAGGAGCCAGACCACGAGGGGCACGACGAAGGTCTGATAGATCAGAATGAGGGCGAGCGGGTTGTTGATCAGCC
>JASHVY010000548.1 GCA_030044345.1 Acetobacteraceae bacterium
CTTCCAGGAGCTTATCCTGCGCCTCTCCGCCTATTGGGCGGCCGCGGGCTGCGTGCTGCTCCAGCCCTACGATGTCGAGATGGGGGCAGGCACCTTCCATCCCGCGACCACCCTGCGCGCGCTGGGCGAGAGGCCCTGGCGGGCCGCCTATGTCCAGCCCTCGCGCCGGCCGACCGACGGGCGCTACGGCGAGAATCCGAACCGGCTCGGGCATTACTACCAGTTCCAGGCGCTGCTGAAGCCGGTGCCGCCGGACCCGCAGGAGCTTCTGCTGGCGAGCTATCGGGCGCTCGGGATCGATCCGCTCGCCCACGATATCCGCTTCGTCGAGGATGATTGGGAGAGCCCGACGCTCGGCGCCTGGGGCCTCGGCTGGGAGGTCTGGTGCGACGGGATGGAGGTGACCCAGTTCACCTATTTCCAGCAGGTGGGCGGCATCCCATGCGCGCTCCCTTCGGTCGAATACACATACGGGCTCGAGCGGCTGGCGATGTACGTGCAGGGGGTGGAGAACATCTTCGATCTCGATTTCAACGGCGCGGGGGTGACCTATGGCGATGTCTTCCGCCGCGCCGAGCGGGAAATGAGCGTCTATAGCTTCGAGCGGGCGGATCCTGAGCTGCTCGCGCGCCATTTCGCCGATGCCGAGCGCGAATGCGCCGCGCTGCTGGAAGCGGGCCTTGCCGTGCCGGCCTATGACCAGTGCATCAAGGCGAGCCATCTCTTCAACCTGCTCGATGCGCGCGGGGTGATCAGCGTTGCCGAACGGGCGGCGATGATCGGGCGGGTGCGCGCGCTGGCCAAAGGAAGCTGCGAGGCCTGGCTCGCCGGCGAGACCGGCTGAGCCATGCCCGAACTGCTGCTCGAGCTTCTGAGCGAAGAAATCCCGGCGCGGATGCAGGCGCACGCCGCGGAGGATCTGGCACGGCTCGTCAAGGAGGCGCTGGCGCCGCTCGATCTCGCGGCGGTGCGGAGCTTCCACGGACCGCGACGGATCGCGCTTGCCGCCGAGCTGGCGTCCGCCCTGCCCGCCCGCCGCGTTCGCGAGCGCGGCCCGCGCCAAAGCGCGCCCGAGGCCGCCGTGGCCGGCTTCCTCCGCAAGCACGGCGCGGAGCGGGCGGAGCTGATCGAAGAGGCCGGCTATTGGGTGCTGGAGCGCGAGGAGAAGGCGGTGCCGACCGCTTCCCGGATCGCCCAGGTGCTGCCACCCTTGCTGCGGCGCTTCCCCTGGCCGAAATCCATGCGCTGGGGAACCAGTAAGTTTGTCTGGGTGCGGCCGCTCCGGCGCATCCTCTGCCTGTTCGATGGCGCGGTGGTGCCGTTCGCGCTCGCCGAGAACGGCGATGACGGGCACGGGCTTCTCTCCGGTGATCTGACTGAGGGCCATCGGTTTCATGCCCCCGGCGCCTTCGCGGTCCACTCGGCGAAGGAATGGGCTCACGCGCTCAAGGAGCGCCGCGTCCTTGTTTCGGCCGAAGAACGGCAGGAACGGATCAGGGCGGAGATCGCGCGGCTTGCGGAGAAAGCGCAGCTCCGGCTCGCGGAGGCCGATCCGGCGCTGCTCGCGGAAGTGGCGGGATTGGTGGAATGGCCGGTGCCGCTGCTCGGCACGATCGATGCGGCCTTCATGGACCTGCCGCCCGAGGTGATGCAGGTGACGATGCGGCTCAATCAGCGCTATTTCGCGCTGGCTGAGCCGGACGGAAGCTTCGCGCAAAAATTCGCCTTCGTCGCCAATATCGAGGCGGCGGATGGCGGAGCGGCGATCATCGCCGGCAATGAGCGCGTGCTGCGCGCGCGGCTCGCGGATGCGCGGCATTTCTGGGATCTCGATCGGCATATGCGGCTCGAGGCGCGCGTGCCGAAGCTCGAGCATGTGACCTTTCATGCGCGGCTCGGCAGCCAGGGCGCGCGGGTGCGGCGGATCGTCGATCTCGTGCGGGCGATCGCCCCGGCGGTGAAGGCCCCGCCGGCGCTGGCGGAACGGGCTTCCTTGCTCGCCAAGGCCGACCTGGTAAGCGGGATGGTCGGCGAGTTCCCCGAGCTGCAAGGCGTGATGGGAAGCTATTACGCGCTGAATGACAGCGAGCCCGAGAGCGTGGCCGCGGCGATCCGTGAGCATTATGCGCCGAAGGGACCGGAGGATGCGGCGCCGAGCGCGCCCGTTTCCGTCGCCGTCGCACTCGCCGAAAAACTCGATCTGCTCTGTGGTTTTTTCGCCATCGGCGAGCGGCCCACGGGTTCCGCCGATCCTTATGCATTGCGCCGCGCGGCCCTCGGCATCGTTCGCATCGTGCGCGAGAACGGGCTTCGCCTGAAGCTCGTACCGCTGATCGAACGCTGGCGCGACTTTCTCGCTCTTGAGCACGCCGAGCAGCACGCCATCCGGCCTGAAGCGGGGGCACTGGAGACACTTCCGGAGCTGGTGCTCGCCTTCATTGTCGAACGCTTGCGCATCCAGCTCCGCGCCGAAGGCGCGCGGCACGATGTTCTCGCCGCGGTGTTCGCCGCCAAAGGGGATGCAGGCGAGGACGATGATCTCACACGGCTGCTCGCACGCACGGGCGCGGTCGCGGCTTTGCTCGGGACCGAGACGGGCGCGGACCTGCTCACCGCCTATCGGCGCGCGGCCAACATCTTGAGGATCGAAGAGAAGAAGGACGGGCCCTTCCACGAGCGGCCGGACGAAGCGCTGCTGCGCGAGGCGGAGGAGAAGGCGCTGGCCGCAGCGCTCGACGATGCGCGGCGGGATGCGGAGGCAATGCTCAAGGACGAGCATTTCGAGCGGG
>JASHVY010000549.1 GCA_030044345.1 Acetobacteraceae bacterium
GCTTTGCGATCGCGCGCTCGTCATCGGCCGCGGCCAAATCGTTGCGGAGCTGCATCGCGGGGACCTCAGCATCGATCGGCTGATCGCCTGCTCCTCCCTCGGCCTGCAACAAGCCCCATTGGTGTGAGAGTGGCATGAGCAAGGCATGAACGGTAGAGAATGGTGACGCATCGGGAGAGTGCCGGACCGCATGCTGCCCCGGCCGTCAGGCCGGCAGGGGAGAGTGCGCGCCGATTGGGCGAGCTGGTCGCGACCTACGGTCTTGCCGTGGTCTTCATTCTGGTCATGGGGGTGTTCGGCTTGCTCCGGCCGACGACCTTCTTCAGTGCCTTCAACATCAATACCGTCCTGGTCGGCCAGTCGGTGACGGCGATGCTGGCGCTCGCCGAGATGATCCCGCTCGCAACCCGCCAGTTCGATCTTTCGGTCGGGTTTCATCTCGGCATGGCGCAGGTTCTGATCATCGGGATGCAGGTGAACAATGGCTTGCCCTGGCCGGTGGCGGTCGCGTTGATTCTGGTGATTGCGCTGGCGGTTGGCGCCTTCAACGGAATTCTTGTCGCGTGGTTCAAGATCGATTCCTTCATCGCGACGATGGGTGTCGGCACCCTGCTCTATGGCGTGTCCAACTGGTACAGCGGCGGCCAGCAGATCACGGGCACGAATCTCCCGACGAGCTTCACCGGGCTCACCGGGATCTATTTTCATGTTCCGATCCCCGCGCTCTTCGTTGCGATCATGGCGATCGTGCTCTGGCTGGTGACGGAGCGCCTGCCGGTGGGCCGCAGCCTCTATGTCATCGGGGCCAGTCCGCGCGCCGCCGAGCTCACGGGCATCCGGATCGATCGCCACATCATCGGCACCTTCACCGCGGCGGGATTCCTGAGCGGGCTTGCCGGGATCATGCTGGGCAGCCTTCTGCAAACCGGCACGCCATCGGTCGGGCCGGAATATCTCTTGCCGGCCTTCGCCGCCGCCCTGCTCGGCGCCACCTCGATCCGGCCCGGGCGCGTGAACGTGGTCGGAACCTTGCTTGCCGTGTTGATCCTCGCCTTCTCGTTTTCCGGCGTCCAGCAGCTCGGGGCGCCGTTCTATGTGCAGTATTTCTTCAATGGCGGGATCCTGATCGTCGCAGTCGGGCTTTCGGTCTATGCCGCCGCGCGTCGCCGCCGTGCCGCCACCGCGGCCGATACAGAGGGAGCGAGCGGTGAGACGCGAACGTCAGCCGCCGCCGGGAGGAAGGTCGATGGAGCCATTCGAAATCTTGGATGAGCGGTTTCGCCGCTACACGATCCCGATCGTGTGGC
The DNA here is from genome assembly GCA_030044345.1 of Acetobacteraceae bacterium. Taxonomy (GTDB): domain Bacteria; phylum Pseudomonadota; class Alphaproteobacteria; order Acetobacterales; family Acetobacteraceae; genus JAKAWQ01. The sequence goes on from JASHVY010000549.1 coordinate 1,308, forward strand.
TGGAGACGCTCCATACCGGGATGCGCTGGGCCGAGGGGCCGGTCTATTTCGCCGATCTCCGCGCGCTGATCTTCAGCGACATCCCGAACAACCGCATGCTGCGCTGGGACGAAGAGACGGGCCAGGTGGCCACTTTCCGCGCGCCCTCGCATTATTCGAACGGAAACACGCGTGACCGGCAGGGCCGGCTGATCACATGCGAGCATGAGACAAGGCGCGTGACGCGCACCGAGTGGGACGGCAGCATCACCGTCATTGCCGATCGCTATCAGGGCAAGCGCCTCAATGCGCCCAACGACGTGGTCGTGCGTTCCGATGATACGATCTGGTTCACCGATCCGACCTACGGCATCAGCGCGGAGTACGAGGGCGGCAAGGCCGAGAGCGAGATCGGAAGCTGCAACGTCTATCGCTTCGATCCCAGGGACGGCAGCCTCCGCGTGGTCGCCGATGATTTTTCCCGCCCGAACGGGCTCGCCTTTTCGCCCGACGAGCGGACGCTCTATATCGCCGATTCCGGATTCTGGCCCGATCCGACCAAGCCGCATCATATCCGCAGCTTCGATGTCGGCACTGATGGCCGGCTTGGCGGCGGCCGCGTGGTGCGTGAGGTGAGCCCGGGAATCCCGGACGGATTTCGTATCGATATCGACGGCAATATCTGGACGAGCTCCGGAAGCGGCGTTCAATGCATCACGCCGGACGGCGATCTGATCGGGCGGATCCCCATTCCGGAAAAGGTGGCCAATGTTGCCTTCGGAGGCCCGAAGAGAAACCGCCTCTTCATCTGCGGCCATACCTCGCTTTACGCGATCTTCGTCAATACCAGCGGCGCGCAACGTCCCTGAGCACGACGCTGCAATTCGTCTCCTATTCATAGATTTTTCACAGTCACGGATTTTTCACGATCAAGGCCATAACCTTGACGGATTGTAACGCGATTCCGCCAAGACAGCGTTGACCAGTGCTATCCTTCCGACACTTCAGATCAATATGGCTTCTGGCGGATCGCCTCTCGATCCGCCAGAAGCCATGAAATTGATCGAGAAAACAAATGGCTAAAGCGGGATACGTGAGCAAGAGCGAGCGCATCCCGTTCTAGTCATCTACGCCGGGGCCATAGGCCATGTCGGCTTCGCCCCGAGTGGCGCGGAGGCGCCATAGAGAGGCCAGCGAGGGACCGGGCATGACATCGCAGCCGATGATCGACGAACCGACGGAGACGAACCCGACGACCGGCCTGTTCTGGGCGCTCACGTTCCCGGACACGCCCGCCACACCGGGCTGGGAATGGCTTCATTTCGATCTGGTCCATTCACAATCGCGGACAAGCATCGAGAACAATCCTGCGCTGCCGCAATTTGCCAGGACGGTCGTCACCGCTTCGGACGACAGCGCACGCATCGTGACCGACGGCGCTGCCGTGGCGGGTGTTCTTCCCGCTTACGCCCAAGGCCTGGATGAGGAGAAATTCGAGGTCATTCTCTGGCGCTTCGCGATGACGCCCGAACGGCTCGTAACCGGCCGGCGCCATCCCGCCCGGACATTGATCAAGATATGGAATGCCATCAATGATGGCCTGGCGCCGAGCGGACCTGCGGCTCTTATCGAGCTGGCCGTTGCGGAATTTGCGCGTGAGGCGCGGCACCGTCTTGCCGGTCTCTCCGGCCGGCTCGATGCGCTCGAGGAACGCCTGCTGGTGCAGCATGATTCGACCCGGCTTACAGGCATCGTCCAGGAGCTTGGCGCAGTCCGGCGTGAATCCGTAAGGCTGCGGCGCATCCTGGCCCCGATCGATCGCTTCCTTCACGACCAGGAAGAAGAGTTCCCCGAATGGGCGCGGTGCAAGGAGCATGACGCCGTCGATCGGATCGTGCATGGCGCGCTCGATGATATCGTCGCCATCGCCGATCGCGCCCGGTCCCTGCAAGACGAGCTGACGGCCCGTCTCGCGGAAGAGACGAACCGACGGCTCTATCTGGTTTCGATGGTGGCCGCGCTGGCCTTGCCCGTCACCTTCATCACCGGCTTCTTCGGCATGAACACGAGGGGGTTGCTCTGGAGTGGCGACAAGGCGTCGATTTACGGGACGGCTTATGTTCTTTTCACCTGCATCGTGGCGGTGCTTGCCATGCTCGGCATCCTGCGATGGAAGAAGCTGCTTTGACATGATCCCCCTTTGGTCCCGCTCTGGAGGCCGGAGCGGGATCCGGCCCGGAAATCAATCGGAAATTCCCCTGGAAATCAAAGCGAACGAGGAGCGGTGCCGCGACAGAACGGTCATTGCTCGATCACACGTCTGTCATGATGACGCTCTAATGTCGGCCACCCGTGCCTTGGGGTCTGTCAGCCCGCGGATGCTCACAGAGGGGAGGGTGGCATGGATGCCGCGCTTGATCCGGCCGCGCATGCGCTCTATCAGGGTGCCGATTTCACCAGACAATACCAGCGTGTGGCGCTCGTCTTTCAGGGCGGCGGCGCGCTCGGCGCCTATCAGGCCGGCGTCTATCACGCGCTGAACGAAGCCGGCTGCGAGCCGAATTGGGTTTCGGGTGTTTCGATCGGCGCCATCAATGCCTCGATCATCGGCGGAAACGCTCCGGAGGATCGGCTGCCTCGCCTGCGTCAGTTCTGGGAACTGG
>JASHVY010000550.1 GCA_030044345.1 Acetobacteraceae bacterium
CCACACTCCAAGCCCAGGCGATGGCTGGCGATTCGCTCGCCCGCCATCGCCGGCGCTCATCCTGGATCCTGCTCTCCCCGGCGGTCATCCTGCTCGCGCTCTGGGCCTTTGTGCCGCTGGTGATGACGCTGCTCTACTCGTTCCAGCGGTACAACCTGCTTTATCCTGGACGACGCGGCTTCATCGGTGTCCGCAACTACAGCCTCCTGCTCTCCGATCCGGCCTTCTGGACCGCGATCATCAATACGATCGTGCTGGTGGTGAGCGTGCTCGTCATCACCATCGTGGCCGGCATTCTCATCTCGCTTCTGCTCAATCAGAATTTCCCGGGCCGGGCGGTCGCGCGGTTGATGGCGATCGCCCCGTTCTTCGTCCTGCCGCCGGTCGCGGCGCTGATCTGGAAGAATTTGCTGTTCAATCCGATCAGCGGTCTCATCGGCTGGCTCTTCACGCTGGTCGGCCTGCACCCGGTCGCGTGGTTCACCACCAGCCCCATGGTCGCCCTCGTGATCATCGTCGCCTGGGAATGGACCCCGTTTGCGACTCTGATCCTGCTCACGGCCCTGCAATCGCTCGACACCGATCAGCTCGAGGCGGCGCGGATGGACGGCGCGGGTCCCGCCAATCGCGTGATCTATATCGTGCTGCCGCACCTCGCCCGGCCGATCGCCATCACCATCATGATGGAGTCGATCTTTCTTCTCTCGATTTTCGCGGAGATCCTCACCACAACGGCGGGCGGCCCGGGTGATGCCACCACCACCCTCACCTATCTCATCTATATCCGCGCCCTGCTCGACTTCAACATCGGTGGCGCCTCCGCCGCCGGCGTGCTCGCGATCGTGCTCGCCAACATCGTTGCCGTGTTCCTGATGAGTGCGGTCGCCCGCAACATAGAGGCCTGAGCGGATGGAGCAGGAAAAGGCATCCCTCGCCGGAACGATCGTCGCGTGGCTCGCCGCGTTCGTGATGTTCTTCCCCATCCTCTGGATGGTGATCACGGCCTTCAAGACCGAGGAGCAGGCGATCGCGATTCCGCCGCTCCTCATCTTCCATCCCGTGCTCTCGAGCTTCGGCGCGGCGCTTGCCCAATCCGGCTATATCCACTTCGCGGAGAACAGCGTGATCGTGAGCCTTTGCTCGACCGCGCTCGCGGTGCTCATCGCCTTTCCCGCTGCCTACGCCATGGCCTTTCAGCCGGGCAAGCGGACACAGGATCTCCTGGTCTGGATGCTCTCGACCAAGATGCTGCCGCCCGTCGGCGTGCTCGTGCCCATCTATCTCATCTTCCGCGACACCGACCTGCTCGATACGCGCACCAGCCTCGTCATCGTCGATGCGCTGATCAATCTGCCGATCGTGGTCTGGATGCTCTTCTCCTTCTTCCGCGACATTCCGCGCGATATCCTGGAGGCCGCGCATATGGACGGGGTCGGCCCACGGGGCCAGATGATCCATCTCCTTCTCCCGCTGGCAGCCCCGGGCATCGCGTCGGCTGCTCTGCTCGCAATCATCCTTTCCTGGAACGAGGCTTTCTGGAGCATCAATCTCACCGCTGCCCATGCCGGCACGCTCGCGACCTTCATCGCCCGCTACTCGGCACCGGAAGGCCTCTTCTGGGCCAAGCTCTCCGCGGCATCCGTGCTCGCAGTCGCTCCCATCCTCATCTTCGGCAGCCTTGCGCAGCGCCGCATGGTGCGCGGCCTGACCGTCGGCGCGGTGAAGTAACGCCATGGCCAGGCTCGAACTTCGGAAGGTCGGGAAGACCTTCAACAATTTCGAGGCGGTAAAATCCGTCGATCTCACCATCGAAGACCGTGAGTTCGTCGTCTTCGTCGGCCCCTCCGGCTGCGGCAAGACGACGCTGCTGCGCATGATCGCCGGTCTCGAGGACATCACCTCGGGCGATCTCTACATCGATGGCGAGCGCGCCAACGCGGTCCCGCCCGACAAACGCGGGCTCGCCATGGTGTTTCAGTCCTACGCTCTCTATCCGCACATGACGGTCGCGAGGAACATGGGCTTCGCGCTCAAGATGGCGGGCGTGCCGAAGGCCGAGGTCGAGGAAAAGGTGCGGGCCGCCGCCCGCATCCTCCAGCTCGAGCCGCTGCTCGACCGGCGGCCGCGCATGCTCTCGGGCGGCCAGCGCCAGCGGGTCGCCATCGGCCGGGCGATCGTGCGCAACCCGAAAGGCTTCCTCTTCGACGAGCCTCTTTCCAACCTCGATGCTGCCTTGCGCGTGCAGATGCGCATCGAACTCGTCAAGCTGCACCAGGACCTCGCGGTGACGATGATTTATGTCACGCACGATCAGGTCGAGGCGATGACAATGGCCGACCGCATCGTGGTGCTCAATCAGGGCCACATCGAGCAGGTCGGCACGCCGCTTGAGCTCTATCACCAGCCGGCCAACCTCTTTGTCGCCGGCTTCATCGGCTCGCCGAAGATGAATTTCTTTCCCTCCCGCGCCGTTGCCGTCGGCCGCGGTGACGCCACGCTGGAGCTTTCCCCGAACCACGCTCTCTCCTTCCCTGTGCCTTCCGGCATGAGCCCGGGGGCGCTCGCGCCCGGCGCTTCTGTCACGCTCGGTCTTCGGCCGGAGCATCTGTTCCTGGCGAATGACGGGCCGCTCTCCGGCCAGGTGGACGTCGTCGAGCATCTCGGGGTCGAGACGCTGGCCTATATCAAGGCAGTGAATGGTGAGATGATCACCGTGCGCGCCGACGATCTCTCGCCCGTCGCCGCGGGCGACCGCGTATCGATCGCGCTCCACCCCGGACGCGGCAGCCTGTTCGACGCGGGGGGCAAAGCCATCTTCCACCTTTCGCCTGCCTGAAGACGCCGCTTTCGAAAGGATCCTGCATGTTTCGTGAAAAATTCGATCTCTCCGGCCGTGCTGCGGTGGTCACCGGTGGCGGGCGCGGCATCGGCCTCGCCTGCGCGCAGGCGCTCGCTGAGGCCGGCGCGCGCGTGGTGATCGCCGAGATCGACGAAGCGGTCGCCGGCGAGGGCAAGGCAGCGCTTGCCAAAGCAGGCCATTCCGTCGATTCCGTGCGCCTCGACGTGACCGATCCGGACGCCGTCCGCGCTGCGGCCGATGCGCTGAATACGCGCTTCGGCGCAATCGATATCCTCGTCAACAATGCCGGCATCGCTCGTTCCGGCACCGCCGCTGAAGAGGTCGCGGACGAACACTGGCTCAATGTGCTCGACGTCAATCTCAACGGCACCTTCTGGTGCGCGCGCTCCTTTGGTGCCGCCATGCTCGCCCGCCGCCGTGGCGCGGTCGTCAATATCGGCTCGATGTCCGGCTACATCGTCAACAAGCCGCAGAAGCAGAGCTTCTACAATGCCTCGAAAGCCGCCGTGCATCATTTGACACGCTCGCTCGCGGCGGAATGGGCGGATCGCGGCGTGCGCGTCAATGCCGTGGCACCCACCTATATCGATACACCGCTCACCCGCTTCGGCATGGAGGATCCCGAGCTTTATCGTATCTGGCTTGATATGACGCCGATGCGTCGCGTCGGACGTCCTGACGAGATCGCCTCGGTCGTGCTCTTCCTTGCGTCCGACGCGGCGAGCCTGATGACCGGCTCGATCGTGCTCGCCGACGGCGGCTATTGCTGCTGGTAGGCGCGCGGGATGAGCGGAAGACTGGCGGGCCGCTACGCGGCCATTACCGGCGGCGGCGGCGGTATCGGCCGCGCCATTGCCGAGCGCTATGCGGACGAGGGCGCTCGCGTCTGCATCGCCGACATTTCGGAGGAGGCGGCCGCGCAAACCGCCGCCGCGATCGGCCGTGGCGCCCATGCCTGCCAGCTCGATGTCGCGGACCTCGCCTCGATCACCTCTTTCGCCGCATTCACCGAAAGCCGGGGCGGGCTCGACATTCTGGTCAACAACGCCGCGATCTTCGATATGGCGCCCATCCTCGAAATCACCGAGGAGAGCTTCGATCGTGTCTTCGCCGTCAATGTGAAGGGGCTTCTTTTCACCTTGCAGGCCGCAGCACGGCAGATGATCGCACATCGCCGCCGCGGGGCCATCATCAACCTCGCCTCCCAGGCCGGTCGCCGCGGTGAGGCGCTGGTCGCCGTCTATTGCGCGAGCAAGGCCGCCGTCATCAGCCTCACCCAATCGGCGGGGCTCGGCCTCATCCGTCAGGGTGTGCGCGTCAACGCCATCGCGCCCGGCGTTGTCGATACGCCCATGTGGACGGAGGTGGACGCGCTCTTCGCCCGCTATGAAGGAAGGCCGATCGGCGAGAAAAAACACCTTGTTGGCAAGGCCGTGCCCTATGGCCGCATGGGCCAGCCCGACGATCTCGCGGGTGCTGCCGTCTTCCTCGCCTCCGATGATGCCGAATATGTCGTCGCCCAGACGCTCAATGTCGATGGCGGCAACTGGATGAGCTAGCTCATCGCAACGCCATCGCACACTCTAACTCGATCCAGGCACAATCCGCGCCGTTCGTTCTCCGATCGTTCCTCTCGGGAGTTGCCGGTGCGGGGGCCGACATCGTGTCTCCGTGGCATTCTTCAGGTGACGTGACACAGGCAAACATAATAGTTTTTCGCCATCTATCGTTTGCCGTTCTCAAAGGAGGGTGTTGCGGAAAAGGCCAGGCGCGGTGATCGGGCGGGTTCTGCCGGGCCTCGTTTGCCTGACGCTCGCGGCCGCCGGTGCCGGGGAAGTGGCGGCCTACCCCAAGCTTCTTTGCGACGAGCCCGACGAACGATGTTCGGCCATTTCTGTTCGCCTCGGCGAGCGATGTGCCCACAACACCGCCGCCCGAGCTCGGCACTGCGCGGTATCGACAGCAAATCGCGATAACGCGCAGCCTGGGCGGCCTCAACAGCACGAAACGCACACCGGAGGAGACGGAGGATGCCTATTTCTGGGCATATCAATCCTCGCAGCGCGGCTTCGTGAACCTCGCAGTGCGGCTCCTCGCCGCTCACCCGCCGCCCGGCGGCATTTACGGGGAAGCGCGCATCGTGGCCGAATTGACGGTGGCGCTGGCGGACTCGGCGATTCTCACCTGGGACGAGAAGGCCCAGTACTATTTCTGGCGTCCGATCACCGCCATCCGGGCCGACGGGCACAGTGCCGATGCCGCATGGGCCCCACTGATCGAGACGCCGCCTTTCCCAGAATATCATTCTGGACACGCAACGGACTGCTATGTGGGCGCGGGCGTGCTCGAGGCCGCCTTTCCCCATCTTGCCGGCCCCATCGTCTATGTTTCATCGGCGCATTTGAGACCGCTGCATGGGACCGGGACCGCGACACCGCCGGCAAGCGCCGCCTGCTTTCGGAATGGGACAGCATGCGCAATGGGATGTGGCGGGGGTGACGACCGCGGCCGAGCTTCGCTTCCCCGGCCTTGCCGCTGCGGCATCGAACTGTGCGACATCGCGGATCTGGGCTGGCGCGCGTTTCCCCGCCGCGGCCGAGGAGTCGAAGCGCCTTGCGGCCATCATCATTCAACGGGCGCTCAGGGCGACGCCCCCCAGGGCAGTAGGGTGCAGTAGGACACGGTTTGTCAGCCTCTCGAGCGCACCGGCTGTGGCATCCGAGAGCGGTATCTTGAAGGAATCTTGACGTTAAAAGATCGGTAAGGTGATCGGTCGTACTGAGTGATCGAGCGGCGCAACCCGGCCAGAGGCCAGGCGGACGGTGAGAGCGTGATCGCCGGAGGCGTGAATCACGTGGGAAAACAAATGGTTGGAGCGGAATGCGCAAGCGTGAGCGAACGCGGCTCGCTCCAGTCCACGGGCACGACCATCGCGAGGAATTGACCGGCACCCTCCACTT
>JASHVY010000551.1 GCA_030044345.1 Acetobacteraceae bacterium
CGGCAAACGGAGCGATCCCCGTGGAGGACTGGGAAAATTGCCCGACCGGGAGGCAATCAGGCGGGACCGAGCAGGCCCTGGCGGAGGCCCAAAAGGACAAGCTCGATGTCGGATGCGACGCCGAGCTTCGACTTGATGCTGTAGTGATAGTTGGCGACCGTCTTGCGGCTGACATTGAGGGCTGAGGCGATATCGTCGGTTGAGCGCGCATCGATGAGCATGCGGAAGATCTCAAACTCACGCGGGGAAAGTTCCTGTACGCCCGACTTTTCCTCCTGCACCCTGTCGAGTGCGAGGGCTTCGCTGATCTCAGGGCAGATGGGGATACGTCCCTCGGCGACGTCGCGCACAGCGCTGACGAGAAGCTCGGGCTGGCTGCTCTTGGTGACATAGCCGCGGGCGCCCGCGCGGAAGGCCTGGAGTGCGTAGGAGGCACCGGCATGAATCGTGAAGACGAGGATCCGGGCGTGCGGGTCCAGGCGGCGAATATGGACGATTGCGTCGATGCCGCCGCGGCCCGGCATCGAGATATCCATGATCACGACATCCGGATTGGTCTTCTTGTAGCACTGGTAGGCGGATGCGGCGTCGGAGGCTTCCCCGACGACGATGAGCCCTTCGTGCTTGGCGAGAAGCGTGCGGTAACCAGCGCGGACGACGGCATGGTCGTCGACGAGGAGGATGCGGATCGGTTTGCGTGTCATGACGCGGGCTCTGCGGGACAAGTGGTGAGAGGGAATGCGGCTTGGAGGCGGAAGCCTCGAGGAGTGAGACGGGCGATGTCCAGCTCACCTCCGAGGGCCATCACGCGTTCGCCCATACCGATCAGGCCGAGGCCGCTTTCTTCCGCGGGGATCGGGATCTGGGCGGGACCAGCGCCATCATCTTCGATTGTCAGCACGAGCCAGGGTGGACCGAGGGGATCATTGTCAGGATCGGAGCGGAAGGTGAGGGCGACACGGGCGCGGGAGGCGTTTGCATGCCTGGCAATGTTTGTAAGGCCTTCCTGGACGATGCGATAAACGTGGGTGGCGGCCGTAGGAGAGAGGTTGTGGAGGTTGGCTGCGATCTCGAGGGAGACGTGGAGCGCCCCGGCCGTGTAGCGTTCGTGGTCGCGGACAAGGGCGGCAAGACTTGCGGCGAGGCCGAGATCATCGATCTCCGGCGGGCGAAGGGTGTGCAGGGTCGTGCGGAGCGACTTCATCGTGGCGAGCGAAGCTTCCGTGAGTTCTTCGGCCTCCGGAAGAAGCGCGGGGCAGATGGCGGCTGCCGTGGTGTGGATCGCGGCAGCAAGGGCACCCATGGCGCTCAAGGTTTGGGCGAGCTCGTCGTGGAGCTCGCGCGCGAGGCGGCGACGCTCCTGCTCCTGTCCATCCACGAGGCGGGCGGCCAGTGCGGTGCGCTCGCGCCTCGTGTGGTCGAGGCTGGCGGCGAGCGTATTGAAGACCTCGCTGATGCGCTGAAGTTCGATGAGGCGAAAGCACGGGAGGCGGCAGGAGAGGTCGCCGCGGGCGAGGCGGTCGAGCCCGGCGAGGATTTGTTTCGTAGGGCGAAGGGCGCGGCCAATCGCGAGGTATTGAAGCACGCAGATTGCGGCGACCATGGTCGCGGTAAGGGCGAGCAGGGGCGAGATTTCGTTCCAGATCGCGGTTAGGATGATGGCGTCTGGGGTCGTGACGCGGAGCGTTCCGCAAGTTCTGCCGTGACATGGGATGAGGCGGACTGCGTTTGTGCGGCCGGAGAGGAGTGGAGCTGCGAGGGTTGAGAACCAGACCGGCAGGGTGGCTCTCTCGCGATTCGGGCCGATGCAGCTCGAGCGGACGATTGTGTCGTTAGGATTGAAATATTCGATGCACTGGCCTGGGCTCTGGACGATGGCAGAAACGGGGTCCCAGTCGGGGAATGCTGTTACGCCGTTGGTATCGGAATCGATGCGGAAGATCTGGAGCTGGAGCTGACGGGCGACGATTGTGGCCAGATGTTCGTTGGCCTGGTGAACGTCGCGGCATGCCCCAAGCACTGTAAGCGTTGCTGCGATGAAAAAGCAGAAAAGCGCCGCGGCGATGACGCGGAGTGTGAGCGACCATTTGAGGTCGAGATGCTTGAGAACGAGGCGTGGCGATGCGACGAAGTGCATGAGCGGGAACCGAAGCCGATGGAGACTGCACGTTTGTCGAAGGCGGGACCGTTCCGGGGGAACTCTACGCGTGTAGGAGGTGCGAAGAAAGCTGCCCGGATAAGGTCGGGAAAATTGCCCAATCAGCTCGCCCTTTATGTGCGGTCACGGAACCATGGAGCCGCGGGCCAATGGAAGTGAAGATCAATAGGCTCGAGACCCTGAAACGCTCGACATTCGGCTACGGGCAGTCAGGTACCCGGAGCGCGCCCAACGCCATGTCCTGAAATATTGCCTCACCAAAAGAGCGGGTGATCCATGCAGCCTGCAAGGTGACATCGGTGATCCAGGCACGGAGGGAGCAGCGAGGCAATGCGAGCGGCTGCCGCCGCCAGATTCTCGGCGATGCGTAGGCGGGCCAGTCCGTTGCCCCCTGCACGACCTTCAGGGACAAGACATCTCTTCCCCGTCGGTGGCATTCCGCCATGGCGGACCATGACGGATTCAGCACTTTGTCCCCCGTGCTTTACATCTGGAAAATTGCAGGGACCTTGCGCATCATGCGCCTCTAACCGATCGGGGAGGAAACAATGGCCGCAGACCAGCCGCTTCAGAAGCAAGCGCCCGGCATCTACAGGCGCCGGATCGGTGATGTCATGGTGACGACCATAAATGATGGTTATCTCGACATCCCTTTCGACATTCTGCGAGGCGTCACGAGGGAGAGCATGCAGAATGCGATGCACGAAGCCTTCCGTCCCGGCGCGCCGCGTCTGACCGTGAATGCCTTCATCGTGCAGACAGGCGGGCGCACCATCCTCATCGATTCCGGCGGCGGCACCAACACGGTGTTTTCGATGGGGTTGCTGCAGGAGAATCTCAGCACCGCGGGGTTCATCCCGGCCGATTTCGATACGGTGCTGCTGACCCACATACATCCGGACCATTCCAACGGTCTGCTCGGCCCTTCCGGGGAAGCCTTGTTCACGCGGGCGGAAATCTTCTTAAACGCCGCCGATATTAGGTTCTGGTCCGATCCGGGATTGCGCGACGGGCGCTCGCCGGCGGCGATGCCCTATCTCGATTCTGCCGCGTCCCTGCTCGATGCTTATCGCGCCCAGCTACGCCCGGCTGAAGCGGGCGAAGTCGCTCCCGGCCTGACGCTGCTTCCGCTGCCGGGCCACACGCCCGGCCACAGCGGCTATCGCGTCGACTCCGCGGGTGAGACACTGGTGATATGGGGCGACACCGTTCACGTGCCGGAAATCCAGGTGCCCTATCCGGAGGTCACCAGCGAATACGATATCGACGAGCGCCTTGCAGAAGAAAGTCGTCGTCGCATCTTCGATCTGGTAGCGACGGAGCGGCTGCTGGTCGCCGGAATGCATCTGCACGTCCCGGCCTTCGCCCATCTTGTCCGAAGCGAAGCCGGGTTCCGGCTTGTTCCGGAATCGTGGTCGGTCGTCGTCTAGCTGAGAGCGGGATGAGGTTGCTCGCGCTCACCCATCCCGCTTGGTCTTTGTTTTCCCGCGTGATTCAGACTTACGGTTACTCCACCTCCGGTCATCATGCTATCGGTAGCGTCACGCGGTCGTGGTCGCGACCGTGCGCGCCAGAATGATCTCGTCTCGCGGAACGGGTCGCATCATTCCTCGATCTCGACCCACTGTTTCTTCGAAGCGTCGTACTTCACCAGCGTCAACTGGGCCGGACTGATGGTGATGTGGTTGCCCGGCGAGAAGCTGAGATCTCCGGTGATTCCCTTGAAGTTCCGGGTCTCGTTGAATTGCTTCTGGAGATTCTCGGGCTGCGTCGAATTGGCCCTGGTGATCACATCCGCCAGCATCATGATGCTGTCGTAGCTCGTTTCGGCGAAGGGTGTCGATTCGGCGTTGAATTTTTTCTCGTACTCCTCCCGGAACGCCTGCATCTCCGGGCTCGGGTGCAGCGAGGAGGTGAGCACGGCGCTGATCGTGCCGTCCGCCAGGTTGCCGGCCAGGCCGGAATAGGTGTTGTCGGCGTTGGTCTCGTCATTCCCGAACATGGTGACGGGATAGCCGAGCGAATGGACATCCTGGGCGAAGGCCGCCTGGTCCTGCGGGGTCAGCCACACATCCACGCACGTGATGCCGGCCGCCTTGATCTGGTTGATCTGCGGCATCAGGCCGGTGGTGGCGCCGGTGGACCAGTTCTCGGTGATCGAGTCGTCGATCTTGATCTTCTGGCCGGCCTGGTCATAGGCGAGCTTGATGCCGAAATCGCCGCCATCGCCATAGGTTGTCGGATCATGCAGCACGGCCAAGCCGCCCGGGCAGTGCTTCAGCGCATATGCGCCGATTTTTTCGCCCCAGGCGAAGGTGTTCAGACCGAAATCGAAGACCCACGGGTTCGGCTGACCGGTCGGGCCGTTCGGGTTCACGGTCAGGCCCCCGTCATCGACCACGCCGATCGTGGGAATCTTGTAGCGCATGGCGAGCTGGGCAGTGACCGGGCCGGTATCCGGCGAGCCGGCGATGGCGACGGCCCCGTTGCTGATCAGCTTTGCATAGAGCTGGCCCGATAGAGTGGCTGACGCATCGTCGTTATGCCAATCCAGCTTCAGGGGGCGGCCGAGCACACCGCCCGCGGCGTTGATCTTCTCAACCGCTAGCTGCGCCCCTCTGACCGTGGCGATGCCCGTCGTGCCATAGGCGCCGGTCGTGCCAGCGATCATGCCGACGAGGATGGGGGGCTTGTCGCCCGCCCGTGCGGGCGGACTGGCCGCATAGGCGAGCAACGCCAGCGTCGCAACGGCGCCCCCGGCGATCAGCGTTTTCATGGGTTTCCTCCTCCCTTGTGATTGACTGGCCTTGCGATTGACTGGATTGGTCCGGCGAACCGCGTCGGCCGATGGACGCCTTATCCAGATGTCGCACGGCCCGCCAAGCGCGCTGGCCGTAATTTGCTGTCTGATATCGCTACCATTGTCAATATCGGCTCGTGTCCCGATTCGGAAGTCCGTCGCATTGGAATGCGGATGGAATCGGGACACTCGCTCTTTGTTTTCAGTGGCCTGCTTATCCTCTCCGTTCATCGCGAAAGGCGACGAACTTCGAGGGCAGGACACGCGAGATCGGCCGGCGACGATCCCGCGCGTCCGGGGCAACCTGGGCGCAACTTGGCTGATCAACATGGCTGACATGGGCCGGGGCGGCAGAACGTTCCGGACCAGGCTTGCCGGTTGGCGGGGGGGCGAACGGGACTGTCCTGCTCCGCCACGAAATGATACGGGAGGCGGCGGAGTGCGAAGCGGCGTTGACGGCGGAGGGCCGTGCGGGGCCGATCTCCCGGCGCCTCTTTTCGGCAATTCGCGTGGCACAGTCCGTCGGCAAGCGGGGAAGGAAGTCCGAGCCTTGCAATTCGTCCTGAGCGGCCTCGCGATCGGCGCGGTCTATGGCTTGATCGGGATGGCGCTGGGCATCTCTTTCTATGTCACGCGCGTCATCAATTTCGCGCAGGGACAGATCATGATGGCGGCGATCATGCTGACGGCCGCCATCACTGCATCGGGCTACTCGGCTTGGCTCGCGGTGCCCGTGGGGCTCGCAGGCTCCTGCGTGATCGCCGTGTTGTCCTATTTCGTCGCGGTGCGTCCCATCCTCGCATTCGACCGGGCGAGCTTCGGCTGGCTGGTCAGCACACTCGGCTTCGCCGTGGTCGTGGAGAATGCCGCCGCCTATGTCTGGGGCCCGACCTCGCGCGCGTTTCCGCCGATCCTGAACGGAGTTAGCGCTCACATCGCGGGCGCGGTGCTGACCGGGCAGCAATTGCTCGCCATCGTCGTCGCGTTGCTGTTCGCGGCGCTGTTCGAGGTGATGCGCAAGCGCACGCTCTTCGGCAAGCTGGGCGTGGCGATCGCGGCGGATCCGGAGATGGCCTCCGCCGTCGGCGCGAACATCACCGTCGTCGCGATCGTCGCATTCGCAATCTCCGGCTTCTTCTCGGGTGTGGCCGGCGTGCTGATCGGGCCGAGCACCTTCGCCAATCCGTATCTCGGGAATACCTACGGAACGTTCGGGTTCATCGCGATGATGATCGGCGGCATCGAGCGCCCGGTTGCCGCCATGTTCGGGGGCCTGCTGCTCGGCATCCTCTCGGAAGGGGCCAACGCGCTGATCAATTCGCAGGCGTCCGACTGGTTCCCCTTCCTGGTACTCGTGCTGATCCTGATCCTGACGCCACGCGGGCTGTTCAGCGCCGCGGCGCCGTTCGGCCGGTGGCGCGTGCCGGGCTTTTCGCGGCGCGGATGATCCGTCTGGAGCGGGATGAGATCGCTTGTGCTCACCCATCCCGCTCCCGGTCTTTGTTTCCTCGCGTGATTCAGACCTCCGGTGTTCCCACCTTCGGTCATCGCGCTCTGTTTCCTCGCGTGATTCAGACCTCCGGTGATTTCCCCTTCGGTCGTCACGCTTTAGGCTGCTGAAAGAGGCCTGCGATGGACGGAAAGCCCGTGGTGCTGTCTTCCCCGTCGATCCGTGCCCGGGCTGGATCGCATCCGCGCTGGCGGGGGGTGGCGGGCGCGGTGATCGTGCTTGCTTACCTGGCAGCCACGTGGTTCGTCGCCAATGCCAGCCTGAGCGTGCAGAGCCTCGTGCTGGTTGCGGCGGTCTTCGGCATCCTGGCGATCAGCCTCGACCTGGTGGCCGGGATGCTCGGGCTCTATTCGCTCGGGCAGGGCGGGTTTTTCGCGATCGGCGCCTATCTGACGACGATTCTCGCGGCCGACACGCATATCAGCGTGTTTGTCCTGCTGGCCATCGTCGTGGCCGTCTCCGGCGCGATTGGCCTCGTGATCGGCGCCATGTCGCTCCGGGTCAGCGGCCTCTATTTCGCCATCACCACGTTCATCTTCACCCTGGTGTTGACCGTGCTCGCGACCGACCTGCAGATAACCGGCGGCACGCAGGGCCTGCTGGGTCCGTCCTTCCCCGACTTTCCCGCAGCACTCGCGCCGCTCGGCGCGCCGGCCGCGTGGTGCATCCTGCTCGCGCTGCTGGCGGCAGCAGGGGCGGTATGGAGCCTCCGCCGCTCGCCGCTCTATCCCGTGCTGCTGGCGATCCGGGATGCCGAGCCCTTCGCCGAGGCAGCGGGCGTGCGGACATCCCTTATCAAGATCTGCGTCTTCGGGCTCTCCGCCGCGATGGCGGGCACCGCCGGCTGGCTGTTCTCTTTTCTCGGCGTCGTGTCGCCAGGGCAGTTCGATTGGGCCGTCTCGCTCAATATCCTCGTCATGGTGCTGGTCGGCGGGATCAACACCACGCTCGGCCCGCTCGTCGGCGCCGCCTTCGTCACGATGTTCCCGGCCGTGGTCAACATCAATCCGTGGTTGCAGGAGATCATCTACGGCACGCTGTCGATTTTTGCGATCACCGTGTTTCCGGAAGGCGTGGTCGGCCTGATTCGGCGCAGCCTCGGCGGCGCGGCAGAGGCGTCAAGTCGGCCTGCCGGGAGGGTGGCTGCGGGCGAGAAGGGGGTTTCGGAGGCTGGTGGCCTCTCCGCGCTGCCGGCAGGCGCGGACGGTGCGGCGCATGACGTGATCGTCGAATGTCGCGGCATCGAATTTGGCTACGGAACCGGGCCGAAGGCGCTTCGCAATGTCGATCTCGTCGTGCGGCGCGGTCATATCCACGGCCTGATCGGGCCGAACGGATCGGGCAAGAGCACGCTTGCGAATGTCATCGCCGGTCGCCTCAGCCCGATGGCGGGCCGGATCGTCGTGAACGGACGGCAGGTCGACTTCCTTTCGCCCAGCAGCCGGGCACGATTCGGCCTGCGCCGCACATTCCAGGCGGCCGAGCTGGTTCGCGAGCTGACGACCAGCGAGAACGTGGCGGTCGGTCTTTACACCCAGGTCCCGGGGGTCGCCCGCCGCGCTGCCGTTTGGCCGCTGCTGCCGTCCGGCCGGCGCGATTCCGCGCGGCTGCGCGATCGCGCGGATGGGGCGCTCCAATCTGTGGAGGCGGGGGACTGGACACAGAAGCGTGTCGGCGACGTCCCGCACGGCATCGAGCAATTGACGCAGCTCGCCTCCGTCTGCGTTGCCGGCCCGGACATCATCATCCTCGACGAGCCGGCGACGGGGCTCTCCAGCACCGAGGTCGATCATCTTGCCCGCGTGCTCGGCCAGCTCAAGGTGCGCGGCGTGACGATGATCATCATCGAGCATCAAACGCGCTTCCTCTTCCCGCTGTGCGACGAGGTGACGGTGCTCAACGCGGGTGAGGTGATCCTGACCGGCACGGCGGACGAGGTCCGCGCCAACAAGACTGTACGACAGGTCTATCTCGGCGAATGAGCGGCGCGGACAGCACGGCCCTGCAGATTTCGGCGTTGTTCGCCGGTTATGGCCGGTTCGACGTGGTGCGCGACGTGACGCTGTATGTGGGCGCGGGCGAGGCGGTCGCGCTCATGGGGCCGAACGGTGCCGGCAAGACGACGGTGCTCCGTGCCATCATGGGGCTGGTGAAGCACCGGCGGGGCACCATTCGGGT
>JASHVY010000552.1 GCA_030044345.1 Acetobacteraceae bacterium
GGCTCACGGTCGGGCAGCAGGGCGATGGTCCTGTGCCGTTCGAGATCGCAGATAAGCGTGCCGTAGCGCTGATTGCGCTTCCATGCCCAGTCATCGATCCCGATCACTGTGGGAGGGGTAAAGCGCGCGCCATCACGCCGGCGGATCACTCGCAGCAGCGTATCCTTGCTGACCGGCAGCATGAGCCTGCGCGCAAAACTGGCGGCCGGCCGCCCGCCAAGCGCAAGACCGAGATGGTGGACGATGTGGTCGAGCCTTGAGGTTCGGCGCGCCCAGGGGGCGAGCACGTCGGCATCGAAGCGCTCGGCGAAAACGCGCCGGCCACAAAGGACGGCCTTGCAATAGAACCTACGGGCCAACACCATCAGGCAAACCGGGCGCCCTGCAATCGGCAGATCGGCCAAACGCCGGCGATATCGGCTGTGCACCCGCTCGGATGGGGTGCCACAGCCAGGACAAACACTTGCCTTTGCCATCGCGCGCACCGTGATCCGCGCGCCGGATCCATCCAACATCGCCTCCTCCACGACGAGACCACGTGGCACAAGGGTGGAAGCGCAGAAACCGTGGTGCATGACGTCGATTCCCTTCGCTGAACGGGAACCAGCTGGCACCCAATTCCACCAAAAGTGAGTCAGAGCCAAGCTTCCGCGCCGATCTGAGGTCAAACGCCACGCCGATTCACACGCAGATACCACCGCACGCACAAGACGATGATCTCACGATCGAAATGCCGCCCCTCGAACAGCTCCTCCAAACCCAGGAACCTGGCCATTGCGCCGCCCTCAAACCCACCGAACCGCCTGGACGATACCCGATCCAGCAAATTGCACCAGAGCCACCCAATAGGCCCTTCACCCGATTCCTCTGCTGAGTCGACGGTGAACAGCCTCGTCAATCGGCGGATGAATAAGCGTCAGCAGATGCGCTGGTCACCCGCTGGTGCTCATTATCTGTTGCAGGTACGAGTGGCCGTATTCAATGTTGAGTTCAACAGCAGGGAATTTCGTGGGCCGAAGTCCCCGATAACCGCAAACGATAATGGCGCACTCGATGCCGCAGCTTGACCTCCAACTTTCTTCCACTCCCTCGATTCTGCGCAGGGTTAGCACGCCGAGGTCGGGACGCAGGACAGCAAAGCCACTGAAAACATCCGGCGTGGCGCGCCGCACCGTCACGTCGAGGCCAGCCAGCGCCACGACAGCCGCCGTCTTGTAGGCCTGCTCAGGCTCGCACGCGTCCAGCTCTCCCGGCCTGTCCCGCTAAGAAGATGAGCAGCTACACGCCGAACGTCTCACGCGTTGCGGCGAGTAAGCCGCGCCAAGCAGAGAACTGGTCGAACAGGTAGGGGAGCGAGAGAGGACACCTTCCCTGGTGTCGCGGCTCTCGTTGCCAAAGCCCATCGAGAGTCTCCTTTCGACTCAGGATCGCAACCAAGCTCGCCCCCGCACACGCGAGCGCGAGTGGGACCGGAAAGCTTCCGGCTCGGATGGATGCGGGCGTTGACATGGAACGCGACCTTGCACGATTCGCCCGTGCCGCGCCGCACCCGCCCGTCAAGGTCGCAGACGATCTGGCTGCTTGCCGTGATCTCCTGCAACAGAAGATCGTGCGGATTGATGAGGAAGAGCTTACCTTCGGCCGGGCCTTGTTGCGCAAGCAGCAGCGAGTTGTGGTTGCCGATCTGCTCGTTCCAGCGGCGCCACGGTACACCGCCGCCATATAGCAACGCAACTGCACTTGTGTTCCTCGGCCGCGGTCCTTCCAATATTCTTTACAATAGCGGACATCACACGTTCCTTCACGCTGGTCCCTGTGCCGCGCTCCAATACCGGAGCACATTCTCAAGGAGACGCGAGACAGGACCCTCAAATCCCTGCCGCCAGAGGCTGCCGCAGAAGGTAATCGAACCAACGGAGAAAACGGCGCCGCCGGAAGGCGTCTCGAAGAAGACGATCTCCGCGCGCTTCAGCGCCTCGGCCGGTTCGCCGGAAATGGTGTCGATATGCGAAAGAAGTTCTTCCGGGACCGTGACGAATGAGGCGGGTGGGTTTTCGGAGCGTGCGAGGACCACGGCTGTTTCCGGTGTGCCGAGCATCGTGTCCGCCCGATCGAACTCCAAGCCTGCCGCGCCACCGCCAGAGAGACCATAGTCGCCGAGGATTTCCTCATCGATTCCAGCGAACATCCAGCCGTAGCGAGGATCGTACGAGGCGGGCATGCGACGATAGTGCGTTCCCTCGAACAGTCCTTGTCCGGTGAACCCCACGCCCACCAGCAGCTGCGGCGGGCGGCGGTTGCGCCGCCACATCCCGCCATAGCTTCCATCGGTCGCATGGTAGTATTCCCCGGGCTCGGCGGCCCAGGCGCGGATCCCGCCCTCGGCACGCCGGATCTCGGTGACGTGTGGCGTTTCGTGAGAGCGCGCGATACGCCAGTAGAATCCATTGCCGCCGAGATAGGCCAGCTTGCCCCCCTGCCGGTGCGCGTAGTCGGTCAACGCATCGAGGGTGCGCTCGGTGTGGTATTCGGGATGGGATCCCGTCAGCACGACCTGGTAGGGATTGAGTAGGCTCACACCTTCGTTATCAAGGTCTTCATCGGTGATCACATCGAACCGAAAGTTTTTTGCCGTTAGCCAGCCGAGCAAGTGGGTGTCGGCCGGATAGTGCCGGAGCCCGGAGCCGCGTGCGTCGTTGACGGTCAGAAATCCGGGCCGCATGTTGAGCCACGGCCGGAGCCGCGAGGAGAAGGCAATGCCGCTATTGTCCACATGCCGATTGTACGTCGAGCGGCCATAGATCGGGTAATCGTCCGGGTTGTACGGATAAGCATTCCAGGCAGCAACGCGCGTGCGGTAGCTGGCATCCGCATTGCCGCGCGCATGATTGGCGTAGGCCTGGTAGGTAAAAGTAGGTGCGAGGAAGGCAATCGGCGCAAACGGGCCGCTGCGGGGCGGCAACACGTAGAGCGGCAGCCAGTCTTCACCGCCAGCCGCGGCAAGGT
>JASHVY010000553.1 GCA_030044345.1 Acetobacteraceae bacterium
CAGGCGTGAAAAACTCTCTCCGAGCGGGACGCGGAAAAGCCGGATCCGGCTGCCGAGATCAGCCGCTGCCCCGAGGATCAGCCAGGCGCTGCCGACAAAGCCGAGGGCCGCCAGCCCATGCCAGCCGAGGGCGGCGATGACGCCGACCATGGCAGCCACGAGGGCGGCCCACCAGAGGCGGAGCAGCGCCGGGCCCAAGGCGGCGCGCTTCCAGGAGAGCATCGGGCCGAGCGGCATCGCCAGGATCAGGGGGGCGGCGAGCGGCAGCACGGTCGCATCGAAGAAGGGCGCGCCGACCGAAAGCTGGACACCCCCGATCAGGTTGGCGAAGGGCGGGTAGAGCGTTCCGGTCAGCACCACCGCGGCGATCGAGCAGAGCAGGATGTTGTTGAGCACCAGCGCGCCCTCCCGCGAGAGGATGGCGAACATGCCGGAGGGGGAAAGAACCGGCGCGCGGAGCGCGAAGAGAAACAGGCTCGGCACGACGACGAGCCCGAGCAGGGCGAGGATGAAGAGGCCGCGCTCAGGATCGTTGGCGAAGGCATGGACCGAATTGAGGATGCCCGAGCGGGTGAGGAAGGTGCCGCAAAGACTGAGCGCGAAGGTCGCGATCGCGAGCAGGATGGTCCAGGTTTTGAGCGCTTCCCGCTTCTCGACGACGATCGCCGAATGGAGAAGGGCTGTGCCGGTGAGCCAGGGCAGGAGGGAGGAATTCTCGACCGGGTCCCAGAACCAGAATCCGCCCCAGCCGAGATCATAGTACGCCCACCAGGAGCCGAGCGCGATCCCGCAGGTGAGAAAACACCAGGACGCAAGCGCCCAGGGCCGGACCCAGCGGCCCCAGGCCGCGTCCACCCGCCCTTCGATGAGGGCGGCGATGGCGAAGGCGAAGGGCACCGAGAAACCGACATAGCCGAGATAGAGGATCGGCGGATGGACCGCGAGGGCGGGGTCCTGGAGCAGGGCGTTCATGCCCTGGCCCTGCATCGGCGGTGGCCAGATGCGGGTGAAGGCGTTCGAGGCGGTGAGCGCGAAGAGCAGGAAGCCGGCTGCGATCGCGCCGAGCACGCCGATCACCCGGGCGCGCAGGGCGGAGGGGAGATTGCCGCCGAAGGCGGCGATGGCGGCGCCGCAGAGCGCCAGCACCAGGCACCAGAGCAGGATGGAACCGTCATGATTCCCCCAGGTGCCGGTGATCCGGTAGAAGAGCGGCGCTTGGCTCTGGCTGTTCTCGGCAATATTGCGCACCGAGAAATCGGAGACGACGTTGCTCCAGACCAGGGCGAGGAAGGCGGTGCCGACGGCGATGAGCTGGCCGAAGGCGAGGCCGGGGGCGGCCGCCATCAGCCGCGCATCCCGCCCCTCAGCGCCGAGCAGCGAGAGCACCGCTTGTGTCAGGGCGAGGCAGCAGGCGAGTGCAAGGGCGAAATTGCCAAGCTCCGGGACCATTCCGTGTCAACTCCCGCGCTGAGTCGAGGCCGGCAGCCTCATCGTGTCCCAGGTGGCTGCCGGCGGCGGCGGCCCGGCATCGGGATTCCAGAGGCCGCGCTTCTTCAGCGCCTGGACGACGGCGGGCGGCATGTAATCGGCATCGTGCTTGGCGAGCACTTCGTCGGCGCGAAAAATCCCGTCTCGCGCGAGATGGCCGGTGACGACGACGCCCTGCCCCTCCCGGAAAAGGCCCGGCAGGAGGCCCGTGAAGGTGACCGGGATCGCGTCATGCCCGTCGGTGATGCGGAAGCGCACGAGCGGGCGGCCGCCGATCACCGCATGGGCGACGCTGCCCTGCTGGACGAGGCCGCCGAGCCGGACCATCCGCCCGATCTCCCCCGGTTTCGCGGCAAGGTCGGAGGGGGTGACGAAGAAGACGATGCTGCCGCTGAAGGCGGCGAGCGCGAGCCCGGTCGCCGTGCCGAGGCCGGCGAGGCAGGCGACCAGCACCAAGAGGCGTCGGCGCTTGCGGGTCACCGGCCTCTCCCCGCCCCGGGCCGCGCATGGGGCCGCGCCCGGGGATCGATTGCGGCGAGGCGGCGCTCCGCCCGGCGCAGCCGGGTCCAGGCGGCCAGCGCGAATGCGGCCGGCACCAGCACCCCGGCGGCATAGGCCAGGGTGATGAAGGGCAGGACGTTCATCATGTGCCCATTCCCACGGCAGGAACGGCGGCGCCTTGCGCGCTCTTTCCGCCCTCCACCGCGCGGGCGGTGAGGAGGGAGGCGATCCGCCGCTCGAGAATGGCCGCGCGGAGCCGGGCGAGGACGATCGCGGCGAAGCCGAGGCTGTAGCCGAGCGCGGTGATGAGCAGCGGCCAGAGCATCGAGATATAGATGGTGGGGGCTGAGAAAAGGCCGAGACTGTTGCCCTGGTGCAGCGTGTTCCACCAGACGACGCTGAAATGGATGATCGGCAGATCGACGATGCCGATCAATGCCAGGATCGCCCCCGCGCGATGGCCGCGCGTCGGCTCATCGAAGGCGCGGATGAGCGCGATGTGGCCGAGATAGAGGAAGAAAAGCACGAGCATCGAGGTGAGCCGCGCATCCCAGACCCACCAGGCGCCCCACATCGGCTTGCCCCAGAGGCTGCCGGTGACGAGGCAGAGCCCGGCGGCGGCGGCTCCCACGGGGCCGATCTCGGCGGCGGCGAGATCGGCGAGC
>JASHVY010000554.1 GCA_030044345.1 Acetobacteraceae bacterium
ATATTCGAAACCCGCCCCACACGTTTCATAAGCCCGGGACCGTTCAAGGCGCGGTGATCCTTGTGAAACTCTGGCAGTTCGATCCTGCGGATCAGACCGCCGTCTGCATCGACACAAAAGACATCTTGCCTATCAGCCCCGGCCGGAACGGCGTCCGCACCGTTCCTCTTTTTGAGAATGGCCATGAGATCGTCAGATTGGAAATTTGGAGCCCGAACACCTCTGTAAAAGTTGGCGATCACAAAGGCCTCGAGGCCTTCGTAATCGAAGGTAGGTTTGACGAGAGCGACGACCATTTTGTTAGGCATTCCTGGTTGCGACTTCCGCCCAGTGAAGACTTCGCCGCGGTTGCCGGACCGGCAAGGGCAACCGTTTGGCTTAAGACCGGTCATCTCGCGGCCACGCCGACCGCGCCAACGGTTTAGGGAGCGGAAGATGTCCGATGCGAGAAGGCTCTGCCTCGTTGCGGGTGCTGAATCAGGTCTCGGCGATGCGTTGCTCCAACGGTTTGTAGCGGGTGGGTATGTTGCGGTTGGCTTGGGGCGTGCAACGCGGGCGGACAGCGTTGATGTACGCTCGGTCGATTTGGCCAGCTCAAACCCAGTGCATGCCATCCGTGCGCGAACTAATAGGGCATTATGGCCCACCTGCCGTGGTGATCCGCAATCCGTCGCGGCTGTACAGGGGCGCCTTCGTTGAAACGCCTCTTGATGCCTTCGAGGACGCTTAGCGCAATATGGCGCTGACTGCGGCGATCCCGACGTGGCTGGCGGGACAGGCAAAAATTGTGGCGCTTTACGACCGCCCTCGTTGGCGAGAGGCCGGGTTGTCCGGGGATGCAATGAGTCATCTGGACCCCGTGACAGAGATTCACGACGCGTCTCCCTCTGAGGGAGGTCCAACGGATGGAGGGGTTGTTCATCTTGGTGATGTGCGCCGAGAACTCGATACGCGGTTTGACTGAACGATCGTTCTCCAAACGAGCTTGAAGCCAAGGCAAGTCGAGGGCCCGCCAGTCGACAAGCTTGGCAAGCCCCTGTCCGGTTTCGTGAGTCTCAACGGTGAGAGGGTAAACCGTCAGCAGATCGCGTAGCATGCATATCCAGACCTGGGGCGACGTCAAGGATCGACTGGTATGGCCATAGGCTACGGATCGACGGGGGGTGTGTTGACGGTCTTTCTGGCTGGCCCGCTGGAGGCGAATTTCGACGGAGATTCGGAAAAATCGACTGATTGGCACCGATAGTCGCTGAAACCGGGCAGATTCCGAAGCCTCGGAATTTCCCTTCGAACGCAAGAGCAAAAATTTTTTGACGTATCGAGCAAACGGTGTTTGAGCATGCGCAGAAAAAATTTTCTTTGCCGGATCAGTACGTTACTATTGCTCGGAACGATTGAGTGGGAGTGAGGGGTCGTAGAAGAGGGTGTGTATCGGATAGGAGCGGATAAGAACGGCGACGCGGGCCAATTATTCGACTTCGATAGTCTTTGAAAGTCTCGGACACCAAATAAGGTGAGGTTGTTTTCTCGCCAGTCGCGTCAAAACCAGCATTACTCCATATGCTGCGATAAAAAATAGGCCGCGGGCCGTGCGGACGGGGGAATGTCTTCGATGTTCATACGTCAACTCAGCTATTTAATCGCCCTGGACAAGCAGCGGCATTTCGGCCGTGCGGCGGAAAGTTGCCATGTCTCGCAGCCGGCCTTGTCCAACGGCATCCGGGAGCTGGAGCGTGAACTCGGCATCACGATCATCAAGCGCAACCGATCCTTCGAAGGCATTACGCCGGAGGGCGAGCGCGTCATTCTGTGGGTGCGTAAGGTGTTGGTCTCGCTGGAAGGGCTCCGGCAGGAAGCCGATCTGATTCGCAGCGTACCGCGCGGACATCTCGCCATCGGCGTGATACCGACCGCAAGCCATGCGGCC
The DNA here is from genome assembly GCA_030044345.1 of Acetobacteraceae bacterium. GTDB lineage: Bacteria > Pseudomonadota > Alphaproteobacteria > Acetobacterales > Acetobacteraceae > JAKAWQ01. Next base: position 1,928 of record JASHVY010000554.1, read on the forward strand.
ACGCTGCTCAGTGCCGAATACCGGGAGATCCTGCCCCAGCTCACTCTCGAGGTCGTGTCGCTTAGCACGCCGGAGATCCTCCAGCGCCTGAAGTCTCAGGATATTCATCTCGGCATGCTCTACGACCGATCGGTGGCCGACGATGACTATGACGTGCTGCCGCTTTTTTCCGAGCGCTATGTCCTGATCGCCAGCGAGCAGGCGTCCCTGCCACATCAGTTGAGCTGGGTGGAGGTCGCTGAGCTGCCGCTCTGCCTGCTCAGTCGGGATATGCAGAACCGCCAGACGCTGGACGAGGTGTTCAGGAGCGTGAACGCGACCCCCAACATCGTTCTGGAGACCAATGCGATCAATGTTCTGCTCGGCGAGGCCCTAAGCGGGCGGGCGTTCAGCGTCATGCCGCTCAGCGCCCTGCCGGCCCAATACGACGGCGGCGGCCTTCGCGCCCATCCGATTACGCCGGAACATGCGGAGGATGTCTCTCTGGTTCGGCTCCGGCGCGAGACCCAGCCCGCGCTGTCCCATGCCGTCTGGAAGATTGCGAGCAACCTCGATCTGGAGGCCATCCTCAACAAATCATTGGCAAAACCGGCTTGATAAGCACAGATTATCACGAGGTTCGGGCAAACGATTAGACTCGTATGGTCCCTGGGACGCAGCTTTCCCCGACAGCGGCAAAGCTCCATTGCGACTGCGAAAGACCTCAAGGAGGCGCTTCCGGATGGCCAAGATCCTGTGTGTCCTTTATCCCGACCCGGAAACGGAATACCCGCCGGCCTATCCGCGGGACGACATCCCCGCCATCGTCACCCGTTATGCCGACGGCCAGACTGCGCCGACCCCGAAAGGGCCACTGGGCGTCAGACCGGGTAAGCAAGAGCATGACCGGATCTGAGTGACTCGGGGGATTTCGACGCGGGCGGATTTCTGATTCAAACTGCTGGCTGGGCGGAGGACAGCGATGGATGACGCGTCCGTATTTTGAGGACTTGCGACGTCGGGCGGTGGTGCTGGTCAAGGATGGGCGGTCTTGCCGGGCCGTGGCCCGGCTGCTTGGGCTTGGCGAGGCAAGCGTGATCCGCTGGGTTCGGCGTGAGCGGCGGACAGGCTCGGCGGCGGCGAAGCCGATGGATGGCCGACGCCGGTTTGTCCCGCTGGGGGAACGTCACCAGATCGAGGCTCCCGGCGATGGCATTCAAGCCGCTCTACGTGACGCAAAGGCGATCGTCGAGCTGCACCTCCCCTTCGAGCTTGCGCGCCAGGCTATTGACGATGTGGAGCGCGGCGCGACGGATTCGGGCTGGCCGGCAGTGAAGGAAGCGGCGCGAAAGATGGCCTTCGTCGAAGATCACGCCATTTTCGACGGATACGCTCCGCGG
>JASHVY010000555.1 GCA_030044345.1 Acetobacteraceae bacterium
CGCTCTTGAGATTTTTGACCGCGCCATGGAGGGCGAGCTAGAGCGTGATGATTTTAGATCATGACGCTCTAGCTTTGTTTTCTCGATCAATTTCATGGCTTTGGCGGATCGTGAAGCGATCCACCAGAAGCCATATTGATCTAGAGCGTGTTCAGCCTGACTGAACACGCTCTCGCTCGTGCTTCACGAGAGGGTGGGCGCTCCGGGGAGCGAAATCGCAGCGGTGTCCTGCAGTTCCGGCTCTGGCTGCGCCTGCAACAGCCGTGCAACCCAACCGGCAATCAACGCCCCCGCAATCGGCGCCAACCAGAACAGCCAGAGTTGAGCGATCCACGGCGTGCCCGCGAATAGCGCGGGACCCGTGCTGCGCGCGGGATTGACGGATGTGTTCGTCACGGGGATCGAGACGAGGTGGATCAAAGTCAGCGACAACCCGATTGCCAAGCCGGCAAAGCCAGCCGGTGCGCGCGGCGAAGTCGCCCCGAGGATCACCGTAACGAAGAAGAATGTCATGACGATTTCGCACAGAGCGCAGGCAAGCAGACTATAATGGCCCGGACTGAGCGCACCATAGCCGTCCGAGGCGAATCCTCCGGCGGTAAAGCCGGGCTTGCCGTCAGCGATCGCATAAAGGATCGCGGAAGCCAGGATCGCGCCGAGGACCTGAGCAACCCAATATGGTACGATGTCAGATGCGGGCAGCCTTCCGCTGGCCCATACCCCTATGGTGACGGCGGGATTGAAGTGTCCACCGGAAATGTGGCCGACGGCATAGATCATCGTGAGCACGGTCAACCCAAACGCCAAGGCCACACCTGCGAAGCCGATGCCGAACGCGGGGAAAGCGGCTGCCAGAACAGCGCTGCCGCACCCGCCCAGGACAAGCCAGAATGTGCCGATGAATTCGGCAGCAAATTTTCGGGGCATGAGAATTTCCTCCTCGATGTTTCCGGACCCATCGCTGCTACCGTAGCCAATCCGGAATGAGCGGGACTATACTGCGTCATCGCCCCGGTCGGGACGAGTTTCTTCAATTCAGGAATCGGCCGGACAATCCATCGAACGATTCTCGCCCTCCTCCATTTATGCGATGAGGCAGGCTTACGGGGCGTCTTGTCGCGCCCTATATGTGGGCGATGATTCCGCTTTCCATTCTGGACCTCTCGCCCGTGCCTGAGGGCAGTGACGCCGGGCAGGCACTGCGCAACTCGCTTGATCTCGCCCAACTCGCCGAGTCATTGGGCTATGCGCGCTATTGGATGGCCGAGCATCACAATATGCCGGGGATCGCAAGCGCCGCCACGGCGGTGGCGCTCGCCCACGTCGCCGCAGGCACCCGCAGCATTCGCGTCGGCGCCGGCGGCATCATGCTGCCGAATCACGCGCCGCTCATTATCGCTGAGCAATTCGGCACTTTGGCCGCTCTGCATCCGGGCCGGACCGATCTCGGGCTTGGCCGCGCCCCCGGGTCCGACCCGCTCACCGCGCGCGCAATACGTCGGAATCTGACTGGCAACGCCGATAATTTTCCCCGGGACGTGCTCGAGCTCCTGTCCTACTTCGATCCCGCCTCGATCGGCCAGGCGCTGCAAGCGGTGCCGGGCGCAGGCGAGAAAGTCGAAGTCTGGATCCTTGGGTCGAGCACCTTTGGAGCGGAGTTGGCTGCCGCGCTCGGTCTTCCTTACGCCTTCGCCTCTCATTTCGCGCCGGAGCAGATGAAAGATGCGGTCTTCATCTACCGGGACCGTTTTCAACCCTCGCCACGCCTGGCCGCGCCCCATGTCATGCTGGGGGTCAACATCTTCGCGGCGGAGACGGATAGAGAGGCGCGGCGTCTCTTTTCCTCTCTCCAGCTTGCGTTCCTGAACCTGCGGCGCGGACGTCCCGGCAAATTACCGTCGCCGGTCGATGATCTGGATAAGGATCTCGATCCTTTCGCCCGTGCGTTGCTGGCAAATTCTCTCGCCTGTTCCATCGTCGGCAATGCGGAGAGAGTTCGCCAGCAGCTTCAGGAGTTCGTCTCCTCGACCGAAGCCGACGAGCTGATGGTAACGGCGCAAATCTTCGACCACGCCGCCAGAAAACGGTCATTTGAGATTCTCGCTGATGTGTGGCGTCAGATGGGTGCGACAGCGACAGCAGAACGAACCTGTGCGTAGAAGGTGTCATGAACCTTCTACCAAGCCCCATGTGGTAAATAGAATGCGGTAAGCAAAGAAGAGAGGTTGTTCTTTCTTGAAAGAAAGAACCAAAGAACTTTTATCCTTTCATGCGGAGTCCACAACCGGTACCTAGATCAATATGACTTCTGGCGGATCGCAGAGCGATCCGTCAAAGCCATGAAATTGATCGAGAAAACAAACCAGAGCGTGATGATCAAAAATCATCACGCTCTGGTCCGGAAAACGGAGAAAAGTCTTTTTGCTTCTTTTTCTTCAGAAAAAGAAGTCTCCTTCCTTCTGATCCTTCATCGAAGTGCATAACTCTTTCTAGTTAACGCCCCCAGCGCAAAACAACGGGATCGAGCCGGCGGGCAATCTCCAGGAGACCCTTGCGCGCCTCGGGGTGCAGCGGCGCGATCGGATGGCGTGGCGCATCGCACGCAATAACGCCGCCCGCCTGCATCAATGCCTTCGTGGCGAGGAGGCCGCATTGCCGGTTCTCGTAGTTGATCAGCGGCAACCAACGCTCATAGCCTGCCACCGCCTCGTCCCGCCGGCCGGCAAGGTATGCCTGCACGATCGGGCGCAGCCCGTCCGGATAGCCGCCGCCGGTCATGCTGCCCGTCGCGCCCGCATCGAGGTCCGCCAGCAGAGTGATCGCTTCCTCTCCGTCCCACGGCCCTTCCACGTTCTTTCCGCCAAGCCGGACCAGCTCGCGCAGCTTCGCCGCGGCACCCGGCACTTCAATCTTGAAATAGGCGACGTTCGCGATCTCACGTGCCGCGCGGGCCAGGAAGGCGGCTGAAAGGGGCGTTCCCGCGACCGGTGCATCCTGGATCATGATCGGGATGCTGATGGCGTCCGACAGGCGCTGAAAGAAATCGAACAACCCGCTCTCCGGCACGCGGATGGTCGCGCCGTGATAGGGGGGCATCACCATGACCATCGCCGCACCAGCCGCCTCCGCTCGCCGGCTCCGCTCGGCGCACACATGGGTGGAGAAGTGCGTCGTTGTCACGATCACCGGCACGCGCCCCGCGACATGGCGCAGGATCACATCCGTCAGCACCTCGCGTTCCTCATCCGAGAGCACGAATTGTTCCGAGAAATTGGCGAGGATGCTGAGACCGTCCGATCCTGCATCGATCAGGAAATCAACAGAGCGCCGCTGGCCGTCGAGATCGAGCGCGCCATCGTCGGTGAAGATGGTCGGCACCACGGGAAACACACCACGGTAGGGCGGCTTGGCGGTCATCACACGGCTCCGATCCTGCTCAATGATTCTCCCACATCACGCTCCCATCACGGAAGATCCGGCAAGCCCGACCACCCGACCATCTACCCACAAGATCGCGTCATGCGCGCTCAATGCTGCGCTTCGTCGCGCACGCGCTGCTGCCACACGGCGATATTGTGCTCCTGGCCCGATAGCGTGCGGGAGAAAGCGTGCCCGCCCAGCCCGTCGGCGACGAAATAGAGAGCCGCGCTCGGCGCCGGGTGCAGCACGGCGGTGATCGCCGCG
>JASHVY010000556.1 GCA_030044345.1 Acetobacteraceae bacterium
CCACCGGTGACTTCCTTCGCGACCAGCTCGCCGGCCCCCGCGATCCCGTCGCTCTGCATCGCATGGCCGCGCGGGTCGCCGAGCTCACCGAGATGGATCCTGCCCTGGTGCTGCGGGAGGATGGCAGCATCAATCTCCGGACCTTTCTCCGCGAGACCGCGCCCGGACGGATCGCCAGCATTTATGATGCGACGATCACCGATCCGGACGCCGCCCCGGCCGATCCCTATTTCCGCGAGCCGGACCCGGTGCTCGACCGCCTGACCGCGCCCTTCACCAGCGCCATGCTCGTGCTCTATGCCGAGCGCCTGCACTGGCATCCGACGACGCTCTATCGCCTCGCCAACCTGGAGGTCACGAGGCATTGGAACTTCGGAAAGGCCCTTTCCCCTCCCCAGTCCGTCACCGCGCTCCGCGAGGATCTCGCCCTCGACCCCCGGCTCCGCGTGCTGATCGCGCACGGCCTCTTCGATCTCATCACGCCCTATTTCGGAACCGCGCTCATCCTCGCTCACCTGCCAGAGATCGGCCCACCCGGTCGGGTCCGGCTGGTCACCTTTGAGGGCGGACATATGTTCTATAGCCGCGACGCCTCGCGCGCCGCCTTCCGCGCCGACGCGGAGACGCTGATCAGCGGCCCGTAGTCTCCGCTCAGCCTCCGCTCCGACCGGTTGCGTCCGTCCCCGACGTCTGGGAGAAACCGGCGGATGGACCTTTTTCTCCATAACAGCATGACAAGGCGGCGGGAGCTCTTCGTGCCGCTCGATCCCGCGCATGTCCGGATCTATGTCTGCGGCCCGACCGTCTATGACCTCGCTCATCTCGGCAATGCGCGGCCGGTCGTGGTGTTCGACACGCTGGTGCGGCTGCTGCGGCGCCTTTTTCCGCGCGTGACCTATGTCCGCAACATCACCGATGTCGATGACAAGATCATCGCCCGCGCCGCCGAAACGGACGAGCCGATCGCCAGCCTCACCGCCCGGACCGCCCACGACTTCCATGAGGACATGGCGGCCCTGGGCGCGCTTGCCCCCGATATCGAGCCCCGCGCGACCCTCCACATCGCCGAGATGATTGCGCTGATCGAACGCCTGATCGCCAAAGGCAACGCCTATGTCGCCAAGGGACCTGAGGGGGAGCACGTGCTCTTCTCGGTGGCGAGCTTCCCGGCATACGGCCGGCTCTCCGGCCGCTCGCGCGAGGACATGATCGCCGGCGCCCGGGTCGAGATCGCGCCTTACAAGCGCGATCCGGCCGATTTCGTGCTCTGGAAGCCTTCCGGGCCTGACCAACCAGGCTGGGAGAGCCCCTGGGGCCGCGGCCGGCCCGGTTGGCATATCGAATGCAGCGCCATGTCCTGGCGCCATCTCGGCTCCGACTTCGACATTCATGGCGGCGGCTCGGATCTCCTCTTTCCCCACCATGAGAACGAGATTGCGCAGAGCCGCTGCGCCTTTCCGGGCAGCCACTTCGTCCGTGTCTGGCTGCACAACGGCATGCTCCGGGTGAACGGGGAGAAGATGGCCAAAAGCCTCGGCAATTTCTTCACCGTCCGCGACGTGCTCGCCGCCGCACCAGGGGAGGCCGTGCGTTTCCTGCTGCTCAAGACGCATTATCGCTCGGAGCTCGATTTTTCCTTTGCCGCGCTCGCCGAGGCAAGAAAGGAGCTCGATCGTTTCTACCGTGCGCTCGCCCGGAACCCCGACCGCCCGGAGCGCCCCATCCCCGCGCCGGTGATGGCGGCGCTCGCGGATGATCTCAACACCCCCGCGGCGATCGCGTCCCTCCATGCGCTCGCGGACCAGGCACTCGCCGGCGATGCGGAGGCCGCCGCCGGCCTCGCCGCCGCCGGCCCCGTGCTCGGCCTGCTCGGCGCCGATCCCGAAGCCTGGTTCCAGGGCGGGGTCCAGGCCGATGCCCCGGCGATCGAGGCGGCGATCGCCGAGCGCCGTGCCGCCCGCGCCGCGCGGGACTTCGCCCGGGCGGACAAGATCCGCGCCGATCTCGCCGCGCAAGGCATCCTGCTCGAGGACGGGCCGGCGGGCACCACCTGGCGCCGCGCCTCATGACCGGGCGCGATGGCGGCGCGCCCCTCGCCGTGCCGGATACCGGCCCGGCCGTCATCCTCGTCCGCCCACAGCTTGCGGAGAATATCGGCGCCGCCGCCCGCGCCATGGCCAATGGCGGGCTTTTCCGTCTCCGCCTCGTCGCCCCGCGCGATGGCTGGCCGCAGGAAAAAGCCTGGCGCGCCGCCTCGGGCGCGGACCGCATCCTCGACGAAGCCCGGCTCTTCCCCGATGTCCCAACGGCGGTCGCCGATCTTCACCGCGTCTTCGCGACCTGCCCGCGCCCGCGCCACGTCATCAAGCCGGTGCTGACCGCCCGGGGTGCGGCGGCCGAGCTCCGTGAAATCGCCGCCCGTTCACTCCACGCCGGCATCCTTTTCGGCCCCGAGCGCGCCGGCCTCGATGCCGAGGACATGGCGCGGGCGGACTCCCTGGTCCGCTACCCGGTCAATCCTGCCTTCGCCTCGCTCAATCTCGCCCAGGCGGTGATGATCATGGCCTATGAATGGCGGCTTGCCGGTGATCCTGGCCCTCCGCCCAAGGTGCTGATGACGAA
>JASHVY010000557.1 GCA_030044345.1 Acetobacteraceae bacterium
TGGATGACACCGCTGAAAGGCGTGTCCATATCGAGCATCACGAAGACCGCCGAGGCAATCGAGAGCGCACAGAGCGCGATCGTCATGAAGACGAAGGTGGTGCGTGGCGCGTTCAACCCGAAACAGATGAAGATCACAATCAGCCAGAAGACCATCACCACAAAGAAAGGTTGCGAGATGGTGGAGCGCGCCTCCTCATTGACCGTCCAGCGCGCCTGCACCAAGTCATGATAATCCAGCAGGCAGGAATCGGCGATCCCGCGATGATAGGCATCCACGGGCGCGAGGCGGCGGATCCCGAGTCCGATTTCGTTGATGATGTCGCCAAGAGCGACGCTCTCCATCGCCCCCGGCGAGATGGGCTTCATCCCGATGAGATTGCCCACACCCGGTGGCTTGGGCTCAAAGGGCCAAGTGGTGGCAATGACTTCTGCGATATAATCACGGAGCAAAGCACGCGTATCCACCGTCTCCGGGCCATAGTTGCGCAGGCACTGATCGGTCTGGACGATTTGAGCGGCGAGCGCGGCCATATCCGTGCCGGCTTGATCGAACGAACCCTTCACCGAATAGATGAGAAGGCTTATCACCAGCGCAGCGAAGGTGACGAGCATGGTGATGGCCAAGCTCACCAGCTCCAGCGTCTCACGGCTCTGGTGCCGCTCGGAGAGGCTTGCCTTGACGAACATGCCTGCCGCGGCGCTGACCAGCAGCAGCAGGAAGACGATCGCGGCGAGCAGAGCCTCGTGCATCGCCTCCCCCGGTCCTGCTAGGCAGCGTCCTCGACGAAGCGAGGGAAAACTGCCTGCGGCGCCGGCAAGGCCATGCCGGCAGGCAGCGGCGTGGCGAGTGCTGCAAGGTCGCGCGCATTCGCCGGCACGCCGAGCTGGTCGAGCATGCGCCCCATGCTGCCCGGCATGAAAGGCTGCAGCACGGTCGCGACGACGCGCAGCGCATCGGCCAGCACGCGCAGCACCGCGGCCATGCGCGGCGGATCGGAGCTTCGCAGCGCCCAGGGGGCCTGATGGTCGATATAGGCGTTGGCAGCGCGCACGATCTTCCAGACTTCCTCGAGCGCCTCGGAGAAGGCGACCCGGTCGAGCGCCTCGGAGACCCGCGCCGGCAGCGCGGCGGCGGCGCTGAGCAGTGCCGAGTCTTCGGCCGTCGGCGGGGCAAGGGCGGGCAGAGAGGCGGCGCAGTGGCGCGCAAGCAGCGAGAGCGAACGCTGCGCGAGATTGCCGAGATCATTGGCCAGCTCGACATTCATCCGATTGATCAGCGCGCGATGGCTGAGCGAGCCGTCATTGCCGAACGGAACTTCCCGCAACAGAAAATAGCGCACGGCGTCCAGGCCGTAGCGGGTCACCAGCTCGTGCGGATCGATGACATTGCCGAGGGACTTGCTCATCTTCTCGCCCTCGACCGTCCACCAGCCATTGGCGAAGACCCGCTTCGGCGGCGCGAGACCGGCGGCCATCAGGAAGGCCGGCCAATAGATCGCATGAAAACGGATGATGTCCTTGCCGACGAGATGGAGATCCGCCGGCCAGAAATGCCAAAGCTCGTCCCGCTCGTCAGGGAAGCCGGCCGCCGTGATGTAGTTGGTGAGCGCGTCCAGCCAGACATACATCACATGAGCCGGATCGCCCGGCACCGGCACGCCCCAGCGAAAGCTCGTCCGGCTGATCGAAAGATCCGTGAGCCCGGCCTTGACGAAACTCACCACCTCATTGCGGCGCGAGGTGGGCGCGACGAAATCCGGATGGGCGTCATAGAAGGCGAGCAGCCGATCCTGCCAGGCCGAAAGTCGGAAGAAATAGGAAGGCTCGCCCACCCACTCCACCGGCGCGCCGCTCGGTGCGAGGCGTGTCCCGCCGGGCCCCTCCACCAGCTCGGACTCGGCATAGAAAGCCTCGTCACGCACGGCGTACCAGCCCTCATATTCGCCGAGATAGATCTCGCCCCGCTCGGCCAGGCGCTGCCATAGCGCCGCACAGGCGCGCTTGTGGCGCGGCTCCGTGGTGCGGATGAAATCGTCGTTGGACGCGCCCATCCAGGCCGTCATCTCGCGGAATTGCTCGGCGACACGGTCGGTGAAGCTCTGCGGATCAAGCCCCGCCGCGGCCGCCGCCTTCTCCACCTTCTGCCCGTGCTCGTCGGTGCCGGTGAGGAAGAAAACCTCGTGGCCCTCGAGCCGCTTCCAGCGCGCCAGCACATCGGCGGCGACCGTGGTGTAGGCGTGGCCGATATGCGGCGCGCCGTTGACGTAATAGATCGGGGTCGTGATGTAGAACTTCATGCTCCGTCCAGCAAAGCCAGCCCCGAAATGACGGCCTGGCGCCGATCCAGATTGAGCCGCTCCGTCTCGTCCGCCAGGCCGGAGAGCGCGTGCCACACCTCCCCCCAGGCATCAAGGGGCCGGAATGCGAGCAGGCGCTGCTGGCCCGGATCAGCATGCCCGCGCGCCCCGGCACGCACCGCCGCCGCGATCGCCGAGAGCAGAAGCTCCATGAAGGTCGCAAAACCGCTCTCGCCCCGGCCGAGACGATCGACGAGCCCATGCGCCCGTGCGGTGCCATAGCCCGGCACCGTGGCCAGCACCTCATCCACCAGCGCTGCGATCGCAACACCTTCCTCGGCTGCGAGCCGAAGCGCGCGTCCGGGCGAACCCTCCGCCAGGGCGATCAGCCGCGCCCGCTCCTCCAGCGGCAGATCCGGCAGAGCGCGCGCCAGCACCACCTGCATCTCGGCCTCCCCGAGAGGCGCCAGCCGCAGCTTCCGGCAGCGGCTTCGCAATGTTGCGGGCAAACGTCCCGGTGCCGAACAGACGAGCAGGAGAACCGCCCGCGCCGGAGGTTCTTCCAGAAGCTTGAGCAAGGCATTGGCCGCATTGGCGTTCAGTGCCTCGGCCGGATCGACCACCACCACGCGCCAGCCGCCCTCGGCCGCGGTCAGGCGCAGAAACTCCGCCCCCGCCCGCACATCATCGACCAGAATCTCCCGATGCAACCGGCCGGTGCGCGCATCGGCGCCCCGCTCGATCGTGTGAAGATCGGCATGCGAGCCCGCCGCAACCCGGCGAAACACCGGATGCTTCGGATCGAGCGCCAACCCCTCGCCCTTCGGCGGCAGCCCCGCCAGCAGACGGCGCGCGAAACGATAAGCCAGCGTTGCTTTGCCGACCCCTGCCGGCCCGACGATCAGCCAGGCATGATGCAAACGCCCGCTCCGCGCCGCCTCCAGCAAAGCAACCTCGGCGGCTCCGTGGCCCACCAGCTCCGCATTCGCCCGGGGCTCTGGCACCGTCACGGAAGTCTGGCCTGAGCGAGAGCGAAGAGGCGGGCGTGCACTTCGGCTGGCGAGGGCGACGCGTCGATCAGGATGCAGCGTTCGGGGTGTGTCTTGACGATGGCGTGAAAGCCCCAGCGCACGCGTTCGAGGAATTCAGGGCCGAGGCGCTCGTAGCGGTCGGCGCTTCTGCCGCGCTGTTCGCGACGGCGTTGCTCCTCTGCCGGCGGCAGGTCGAGAACAAAGGTGAGATCGGGTGTGAGGTCGAGCAGTCGGATCAATGTGGTGATGGCGGACGGGTCCGCGCCTTGCCCGTATCCCTGATAGGCCATGGTGGAATCGAAGAACCGGTCGCAGACAATGGTCAGGCCGGCAGCGATCGCGGGGCGCAGGGTGCGGTTCGCGTGATCGATGCGGGCGGCGAAGTGGATCATGGCCTCGGCCAGCGGATCGAGCGCAGTTCTATTGGCAAGCAAGAAGCCGCGCAGCACCTCGGCCCCCGGCGCGCCGCCCGGCTCGCGGGTGAGCAGTGTCGGGCAGCCGCTGGCCGCCAGGCTCTCGGCAAGGAGGCGGGCTTGGGTCGATTTGCCGGCGCAGTCCGTGCCTTCGATCGTGATGAGGCGGCCCTTCACGACAGCGTGATGACCGGAGGTGGACTCACCGGAGGTCTGAATCACGCGGGGAAACAAATGACGAGAGCGGGATACGTGAGCGCGAGCGAACGCATCCCGCTCTAGCCTATGCCGCCGAAGACCATATGGAACAGCACCGCGAGCGAGCGTTCGACGAGCGTGAGGCGCGGCACGGCGATGCCGGCAACGAGAGTGAATTGCTGCCCCGCGGGCACGCCCTGGCCGGCGATGACGAGAGTCCCGAGCGGCTGGCCGGCCGCAATGGGGGCCGGCAGAGGCGAGGCGTAGCGGGCGCGAATCGTCGCGGTGCGGCGCCATTCGCGCGGCATGGTGGCAACGAGGTCGGTGGTGCCGGCGAGAGGAACCGTGAGGCTCTTGCCGAGCCAGACTTTTGCCGCGGCCACCGTCTCTCCCGCCTTGAAGAGGGTCACGTCGGTGAATTCGTTGAACGACCAGTCGAGCAGGCGCTCCGCTTCCTCGGCGCGATCGCTCTCGCTCGGCATTCCGTTGAGCACGAGGATGACGCGCCTTCCTTCGCGGATGGCGCTGGCGCAGAGCCCGAAGCCGCCGGCATCCGTGAAGCCGGTCTTCAACCCATCGGCAAGATCGTCCTGGACCAACGGATTGCGGTTATATTGCTTGATTTTGCTGAAGGTGAAGACCTTCTCGGAAGCGTAATGATAATATTGCGGGAAATTGCCGATGATCAGTCGCGCGAGCGTGGCGATGTCCTGGCAGCACATGTAATGGCCGGGTTCCGGCAGGCCGGTCGGGTTCATGAAGTGGGAGCTGACGAGGCCGATCTTGGCCGCCGTCTCATTCATCCTTTCGACGAAGGCCGGAACCGAGCCGGAGATGCCTTCGGCGAGAACGATACAGGCATCGTTGCCGGAATCGACCTCGATACCCTGGATCAGGTCGGCGACGCTGACATTCCCGCCGAGCGGGACGAACATTTTCGACCCGCCGGTGCGCCATGCCGCCTCGCTCACGGGCAGGGTCTGATCGAGGGTGAGCTGGCCGGATTTGAGCAGGCTATAGACGATGTAAAGTGTCATCAGCTTGGTCATGGAGGAGGGCGGCATCGGCGCGGTCGGGTCTTTCTCGAGCAGCACCGCGCCCGTGTTGTAGTCCGTGATGAAGGCCCAGCGCGCCTTGGTTCCGATCGGCCCGAGCGGCGAGGTGGCCGGCGTGAAGCTGCGCTTGATGGCCCCTTTCCCGACCAGCTTGGGGAAGGTTTCGATGCCGGGCGCGGCCTGCTGCGCATGCAGCGCAACCATGGGCAGGAGGCTGCACGCAGCCCCGAGCAGGAGCGCTCGACGGGAAGCTCCCCGATACCTCACGAGCGATGTCATGCGCGCCGCTTCCCCCTCATTCCACCACAAGCTGGGCGCCGGTGACCCCCGAACGCAGCACCTGGTTTAGCACGCTGTCCGCCTCGGCGACCGATTGGAAGGGACCGATTCGCACCTCCACCTGAAAGGTGCCGCCGCCATAGCGCGGGATCATCGCGGGCGCGAAGCGGGCAAGCGCGGCAGCCTGAAGGGATGCGTATTCCTGATCGGTGAAGAGCCCTGCCCGCACCCAGATCGCGCCGGGATTGGGCGGCACCTGAGAGAGCACGCCTGGACGCTCATTCGCCGGGATGCTGATGGGCGAGGCTGAGGTGGGCGGCACCGCGCGTGTTGCGGGTGCTGCGGGTCCCGGTGCTGGTGCGGCAGCACTGCCGAGCGCCGGCAGCGCGCTGACCGAGACGGCGCCGACCGGGGCGCGGGCAATCGCGAGCTGGGGGCCTCCGGGCAGCGAGAAGGCGATCTGCTCGCTCGGTCCCGGCAGGACCTGAACACGCACGCGCGCTGTTCCGTCTGCATCGAAGCCGAGCAGGCGCGCGACACGTGGGGTGACGGCAATCAGCCGTGCCGGATTCTCCGGCCCGCGATCATTGATGCGGACGACGATCTGCCGCCCGTTCTCGAGATTCGTGACGCGGGCGATCGCGGGCAATTGCAGAGTGGGATGGGCGGCAGCGAAATCATTCGGGCCATCGCGCTCCCCATCCGTCGTGTAGCGCGCACGTGGCTCACTCTCGATCGCCGCGATGCCGCTCGCATCATAGGCGAAATCCGCCTTCGGGTAGCGCCAGATGCCGCCGGCCAGGTAGGGCGCGCCGACGACGTAATGCAGGGGCGATGGCGGCGCTTTCTGCTGGCAGCCCGCAAGAAGCAGCAGCAAGAGAGGGAGAAGAAGGGGGGAGGAACGGCTCAAGTGGTCACGAGATCGCCAAGCAGCCCGACAGCGAGGGCATAGAAATCCGAGGGGTTATAGGCGCGGATCGCCTGGAAGTTATGGAAGACGAGATAGGCGGGCCCGCCCGGCCCACCCGGAATGAGCAGACGTGCATCGAGCGCAGTGGCCGGCAGCGGCCCGCCATCGATGGCGCGGAAGCCGAGAGCGGCCCAGGCGCTCAGGGGCTGCGTCACGCCGCCGCCTGCGAGTTGCGGCGAGAGCGTGGGCGGCGGCAGCACCTGCCGTCCCCAGGATTCACCCCAGCGCCAGCCGGACCGCACGAGGTAGTTGGCGATCGAGGCGAGCACATCGGCCGGATCGTTCCAGATATCGCGCCTTCCATTGCCTTCGAAATCCACGGCATAGGCGAGATAGGAGCTCGGCATGAATTGCGGCTGGCCCATTGCGCCGGCCCAGCTTCCGAGCATCCCGCCCGGCGTGATATCGCCATGGGCGAGAATCCGCAGGGCCGCGATCAGCTCGGAGCGGAAATAGCTGCCGCGCCCGGCACCATAAGCCAATGTCGCGAGTGAGCGGACGACCTCGAAGCTGCCCTCGTCTCCGCCGAAATTGCTCTCGAGCCCCCAGATCCCCATCAACACCGCGGGCGAGGCCGGATAGACGCTGGTCACGCGGGACAGGAGCTCACGATCCGCAGCATAGATGGACCGGCCCTGGGCGATCCGGCCGCTGGTCAATGTGTCGGCCGCGTATTCGCTCCAGGTCAGGGTGAATTCGGGCTGATGCCGATCGAGGTCGAGGACCTTGGGATCGAGGCTCAGGCCCGAGAAGGCAGCATTCACGGTTCCTGCGGGAATACCGGCACGTTCGGCCTCGGCGCCGACGGAATCGAGGAAACCCGCAAAACCGTAATCGGCGGCGAATCCATGGCGGGCAAAAAGCAGAGGGGGGACGCCAAGTGCCATTCCGAGGGCATGTCGGAGTGCATGGCGGCGGAGAATCGGGCGCATGCGCGGATTTCTGCCACGAGCCTTGACCGCGCCGCAATGCGGCCGTGGAGTCCGGATCTGGAATCAAGATAGCGCCTTGCGCGAGAATGAGGCGGCAGGCAACGGGGAAACGGGTGCGATGGGGATCACGCGGGAATTTTCCGAATTCGCGGCAGGGCTCACGCTCGGTCGATTGCCCGCCGGGGTGGCCGAGCGGGCGCGGTTCCTGGTGCTCGATCTCATCGGCAATATCGTCCGGGCCCGAGCCGAGGCGGAAAGCACGCCAGCGCTTCTTGCCGGCGTGCGTGCGCTCGGGCTCGGTGTCGGCAATGCCGGTGTGTTCGGCGATGCGGCCCGTTATGCGCCTGCGGGTGCAGCCTTGGTCAATGGGGCGCTCGGCCATTCGCTCGATTTTGACGACACCCACGCCGAAGGCTGCCTCCATCCGGGCGTGACCGCGATCGCTGCGGCTCTCGCGGCAGGCGAGATGGCCGGAGCGCCGGGGGCGGATGTGCTGGCGGGCATCGTCGCCGGATATGAGGTCTCGTGCCGGCTGGCGCTCGCTCTGCCGGCCGGCGAGCATTATGCGCGCGGGTTCCATCCGAGCGCCACCTGCGGCGCCTTTGGGGCCGCGGCCGCGGCCGCGCGCGCCTTCCGCCTGCCCGCCGAGGCAACGGAGTCTGCTTTCGGGATTGCGCTCTCGCAGACTTCGGGCAGCCTCGAATTCCTGGTCAATGGCGCCTGGACGAAGCGCTTCCAGGTTGGCTGGGCGGCGATGAACGGGCTCGCGGCCGCATGCTTCGCCCGCGAGGGCTTCAAGGGCGCTGCCGAGGCTTTCGAGGGGCCGCACGGGTTTCTCCGCGCTTATGCCCCCTCCCCGGCCCCGGCGCGCGCGACAGAGCGGTTGGGCGAAGTTTTCGAGCTGATGGCGACGGCGGTGAAACCCTATCCCTCCTGCCGTTTCGGCCATGCCGGGATCGACGCCGCGCTCGCGCTGAGGGAAGAGCACAGCTTGCGGCCCGAGGAGATCGAGGCCGTGACGCTCGGGCTTTCCAGGGCGGGAATGCGGCTGATCGGCGAGCCGGCGGAAAAGAAGTCCGATCCCCGCAACGTGGTGGACGGGCAGTTCAGCGGACCGTTCGTGCTCGCGGTGGCGCTCACCGCCGGACGGATGGACTGGGACAGCTACCGCCTGCTCGATGACCCGGCTCTACGGGGTCTTCTTCCTCGAATCGCCTGCGTTCACGATGACGCGATCGAGGCCGAGTTCCCGACGAACATGGCGGGCAAGGTGACGATCCGCGCCCGTGGTCGGGTGTTTGAGAAAACGGTGCGCGTGCCGAAGGGCGAGCCCGGCACTTTCCTGAGCGAGGCGGAGCTGCGCGAGAAATTCACGAGCCTCGCCGCGCCGGTGCTCGGCGCAGGCCCGACGGCGGCGCTGGCGGATGCGGCGCTCGGGATCGCCGCGCTTCCCAATGTCGCCGTGCTGCTGCGCAAGGGCGTGCCCGAAGAAGCGGTTCGGCTCGCCGGAGAGTAATCCCATCAAGCAAGGCTCCGCGCCGCCATCTCGTGAACATTCTTGCTGAGGCGCGGCGCGGCGAGGATGCGGCGCAGCTCCTCCTGCATCACTCGGCGCCGATCCGCGGCGACCCGGCGCCATTGGCCGAGCGGGGAGACGAGCCGCGCCGCCACCTGGGGGTTCATCGGATCGAGTTGGATGATGGTCTCGGCGAGCAGGCGATAGCCCGCGCCGGATGAATCGTGGAAACGCACCTGGTTTCCTTGCGAAAAACTGCCGATGAGCGCGCGGATTCGGTTGGGATTCTTGAGGTCGAAGTCCGGATGGCGGGTGAGCGCCTCGACGGCCGCGACGGTACCGGGCAGGGGCGAGGTCGCCTGGATCGCGAACCATTTGTCGAGCACCAGCGCATCGCCGTGCCAAGCCTCGTAAAACTCGGCGAGTGCGGTGTCGCGCTCCGGTGTGTCGATCGCGGCAATCACCGCAAGTGCGGCCAGCACGTCCGTCATGTTCTGCCCGGCCTCGAACTGACGCATCGCGAGCGTCACCCCGAGCTTCGCATCCGCGGCGGCGAGATAGGCGAGCGAGGCATTGCGCAGCGCGCGCCTGCCGATCG
>JASHVY010000558.1 GCA_030044345.1 Acetobacteraceae bacterium
GTGCGACGGGCGGCGAACGGCCGCTCACCTTCGTCGTGAACGGCACGCCCATTCCGTCGGTCGCGGCCTTGCGGGAAGTGCAATTTCTGCCGCCGAGCCCGGGATTCTACCAGGTCATGGTTCTCGACGCGGCCGGACATTCGGTCGAAACCTCGCTCCGCATCGTCAATGCTGCGCCACCCTGATGGCGTTTTCTATCAGCCGTCTTTTCGTTCGAGCAGAAGCGTGAGGCGTTCGGCGGCACTCAGAAGATGCCGCCGCATCACATCCTGCGCTTCCTGTTCCTTTCCTTCGGCAATGGCCTCGGCAATGGCGCGATGCTCGGCATGGGTATCATCGGCATTGCCGGTCAATGGCGAGGTGATCGGAAACCAGAGCCGGACGGTCGATTGCAGGGTGGCGACCACCTTCACGAAGATCGGGTTGCCGGTCGCTTCCGCGATCGTGACATGGAAGCGGTAGTCATGATCCTTGAACCGCTGATCGTCATTCTGGTCGGTCTTCATCAGTTGAAGGAGCTCGAAAAGCCGCTCCGTGGTTGCTGTTGCGCGGGCGCGCGCGGCGGCGGCGGCGCAGGTCGTCTCGACACAGATGCGGAACGCGGTGAAATCCCCGACATTGCGCGGGCTCAGCAGCAGGCCCCAGAGAAACGCATCCGACAGAAGCTCCGAGGTCGGCTCGCGAATGAAGGAGCCTTCGCCCGGGCGGATGGCCACCACGCCCATCGTCACCAGGCTCTGGATCGCCTCGCGGATCGTCGAGCGGCCGACACCGAAACGCGCCGCCAGTTCCTTCTCCGAGGGAATGCTGTCCCCGGGGCGCCAGACGCGCTCCATGATGAGCCGCGCGATCGCGTTCACGACCTCCCGGGTCAGATTGGGCCGCCCGATCGGCTTGATGGCATCGGCCGGATCGGTCGCGGGCGGAGACGAGGCCTCCTGGTTCATGGCTCCCGTCTATCCGACATCAGACATCTGATGCAACCAAGTCCCGGAACTCTTGCCCGATCACGGCTTGACTCCATTCTGTCCGGCGAGTACTCCGGAAGCCAGATGTCAGATGTCTGACAGAGGCCGGCGCAATCGGCCGCAGGCAGGGCAGCACCAGGCTTTGGCGTCGCCAATGACACGATAGGGCAATGACCCGTGGGGATGGATGAAGGGGACGGACCAAGGGAACCGAAAATGTACGGCATCATGAAACGGCAACTGGAAGTCCGCGCCCAGGATGGAAATCCGATCCGGGTCGGCTTCGTGGGCGCTGGCCGGATGGGCAGCGGGGCCATCTGCCAGAGCGGCCTGATGTCCGGGATGACCACCTCCATCATCGCCGATCTCGATGCCGAGCGTGCTGCGCGCGCGCCTTCACGCCTGCCGGCCGGCGGCACGCGGCAACTGGTGGAGATGGAAGCCTGAGCATTGCGGCCTGATCCTCGGATCAGGCAACATCCAGAGAAGAAATCACCCGAGAAGAAAGCAGGGGAGGAAAGGAATGAGGCGAAACGGGATGATCGAGCCCCAAGGCCTGGGGGACGAACGTCGCGTCCGGCATTTCCTGGCCGGCGCCGCGATGGCCATCGCGGGAATGTTTCTCTGCACGCATGCGTGGGCGCAATGCAAGGTGCGGGCGCAGCCCTATCCGGCCTGGCCGGAACCGACGATCGTTTCGACCCTGTCCGTTGCACAAGCAAAACAGATCGTCGCCGAGCGGACGGGACTGCAAACGACATGGTACGGCCCGACCAGCGGGCCGAAGGCGACGACGGAGCCGGTCACGATCGCCTGGGTCGCCGATCAGGGCTATGACACCTATATCGGCTGGGGCAACGGCGTCCGCGACGCCGCCAAGGCCCTCGGCTGGAAGTTCATCTCCTTCAATACGCGGGGCACGGTGAGCGGCCAGCTCGCGGCGCTGGATCAGGCGCTCGCCGCCAACGTCACGGCGATCATCACGCCGGCGGACGCGAACGCGCTGCAAAAGCCGATCCAGGAGGCCGTGAAGCGATGCGTCCCCGTGGTCGGGATTCATGCCACGGCCTTCCCCGGTCCGTCGCCGGCGCTCGGGCTCTATGACAATATCGCTTCGAGCGCGGCCGAGATCGGCGAATCCCAGGCCGCGTACGTGATCGCGATGTCCAACGGCACGGCCCGCGACATCCATATGGTGGACACCAGCTTCGCGATCGCCCGCTTCAAGGCGAAGGCGGCCACCACGCCCATCAAGAACTGCTCGGGTTGCAAGTTCCTTGACATGGTGAATGTGCCGATCTCGGATCTCGCGCAGCGTGTCGGCCCGGCGACATCGGGGCTGCTCGCGCGCTTCGGCGATAGCTGGTGGATGACCACCTGCTGCGACGATTATTATCCGTATGTGGCTGCCACGCTGCGCGCGGCCGGCGTGCCGACCGACAAGGTGCAGCTCGTCGGCGCCGATGCGCCGCCCGCGACCTACGAGCTCATCCGCAAGGGCGAGTATGAGGTGGCGTCCGTGCCGGAGCCCAGCACGCTCTTCGGCTATGAGGCCGTGGATGCGATCATTCATGCCATGGCCGGCCAGCCCCCCGCGAAATGGGTGCAGCCGACCTTCATCCGAACCAAGGCGAACATTGACCAGGAGGGCGGCAAGAGCAACGAGTTCGTGCCGAGCAACAATTTTTCCTGCCATTACCTGAATATCTGGAAGGGCACGAACAACCCATGCTGAGATGCTAGATCGACATGGCTTCTGGCGGATCGCCTCTGCGATCCGCCAAAATCCAAGGGAAGCCATAAAATTGATCGAGAAAATAAACTGAGAGCGTGATGATCGACGATCGTCCCGCTCTGGCGGAAGGGCGAGCCCGGCACCCTGCGGAGGGATATGATCCGCAACCCGTCCTGGAGGTGCGCGGGCTCGCGAAGCGGTTCTTCGGCACGCTCGCGCTCGACCATGTCGATCTCTCGGTCGCGCGTGGGGAGATCCACGCGCTGATCGGGGAGAACGGGGCCGGAAAATCGACGCTGATCAAGATCCTTGCCGGGATCCATCCTGCCGATTCCGGAGAAATCCGGCTCGGCGGCGTGCTCGTGCAGCCCCATCTGCACGAGCCGCCGATTTCGTTCGTGCATCAGGATCTGGGCCTCGTCGATGAGCTCAGCGTGGGCGAGAACGTGGCGCTGGTGACCGGATTCCCCCGCCGCAATCGCCTCATCGACTGGAACCGCGTGTGGTCGCGGACACGCGAGATCTATGCGGCGATGGAGATCGCGGCGCCGGACCCCCGTGCCCTGGTCGGAACGCTCGGCGCCGCCGGCCGCGCGCTGCTCGGCATCGTTCGCGGGCTCGCAAGGCCGAACGCGCTCGTCGTGCTTGATGAGCCGACCGCCGCCCTGCCTGAGCCCGATGCGCAGCATCTTTTCGCCGTTCTGCGCACGCTCAGGGCGAACGGCAAGAGCGTGATCTATGTGACGCACCGGTTGAACGAGCTTTTCGGATTGGCCGACCGGGTCAGCGTTCTGCGCGATGGCCGGCTCGTGCGCAGCGCCGCGATCGGCGATGTCACCCCCTCGGAGCTGGTGCAGCACATGCTGGGCCGCGAGGTCGGGATGGCGGAGGCGCCACCGGCCGCCGCCCGGCAATCGCGCCCGCTGCTCGCCGTGAAGTCGCTCTGGATCGGGCGGCGTGGCCCGATCGACTTCGAGGTCGCGCGCGGCGAGGTCGTTGCGCTGGTCGGTCTGCAGGGGGCCGGGCAGGAGATGATCGGGCGGGCCGTGTTCGGAGCCTGCCGGCCGGATTCCGGGGAAATCTGGCTCGACGGGGTGAAGCTCGGGGAGAATGAGAGCATTCCCGAGCGCGTCGCCCGGGGTGTGGCGCTTCTGGCCGCCGATCGCGGGCGCGAAAGCGCGTTTCCCGGCATGTCGGTGCGCGAGAACATCCTGCCGAGCCCTTCCGTCACCGGCGAGGCCGGATGGCAATTTGTCTCCCCGGCGCGTGAGCGGCGCGACGTGGCGAAGAGGCTCGAGCGCTTCGATGTCCGGCCGCGCGATCCGGGCGCCCTGATCGACTGGCTGAGCGGCGGCAATCAGCAGAAAGTCTTCGTCGGGCGCTGGCTCGGATCGAAGGCGCAGCTCTTCATCATGGAGGAGCCGACCGCGGGCGTGGATATCGGGGCCAAGTTCGCGATCCATGGCCTGCTGCGCGACACTGCCGCGAAGGGGGCTTCTGTGCTTATCGTCTCGTCGGATTTCGAGGAGGTGGCGGGGCTTTGCGATCGCGCGCTCGTCATCGGCCGCGGCCAAATCGTTGCGGAGCTGCATCGCGGGGACCTCAGCGTCGATCGGCTGATCGCCTGCTCCTCCCTTGGCCTGCAACAACCCGCACAAGCATGAGCAAAGCCTGAACGGTAGAGAATGGTGACGCATCGGGAGAGTGCCGGACCGCATGCCGCCTCGGCCGCCAGGCCGGCAGGGGAGAGCGCGCGCCGATTGGGCGAGCTGGTCGCGACCTACGGTCTTGCCGTGGTCTTCATTCTGGTCATGGGGGTGTTCGGCCTGCTCCGGCCGACGACCTTCTTCAGCGCCTTCAACATCAATACCGTCCTGGTCGGCCAGTCGGTGACGGCGATGCTGGCGCTCGCCGAGATGATCCCGCTCGCAACCCGCCAGTTCGATCTTTCGGTCGGGTTTCATCTCGGCATGGCGCAGGTTCTGATCATCGGGATGCAGGTGAACAATGGCTTGCCCTGGCC
>JASHVY010000559.1 GCA_030044345.1 Acetobacteraceae bacterium
TGCGCGTCTTCGTTCCCCCTATCGTCGTGGGACCGCCGGTCTATTATGCACCACCGCCTGCCTATTACGTGCCACCACCGCCCGTCGCATACGCGCCACCCCCGCCGCCTTACCCGACGGCGCACTGGGTGCCAGGATATTACACTCCGCAGGGCTATTATATTCCGGGCCATTGGGGCTGAAGAACGGCCTCATAAGCCGCGCGCTGGATCAACTTGGAGCGGATCGCGCCTGACTGGAATCGGGGGTTCCCGCCGACTTGTCGGCGGGGTGCCCCAAACATGTTCGCGGGGTCCCCGGCGCGGAGCGATCCGCCAAAATCATATCGATCTAAAGGCTGCGGAGGAAGTTGATCATGGCCGTGCTGACCTCTGCCGGTCGCTCCTGCTGAGTCCAGTGGCCGCAGCCTGAAAGGATGATCGTTTCCCGGAGCCGGGGGACGAAGCTCGAGAGGTTGCGGATGATGTCGCTCATATTGCGAAAGGCCAGCACGAGGTCTCGGTCTCCCGCGATATAGAGAGCCGGGACGGTCACTTTCGCTCCCGCAAACGGGGCCATCAGCTCCCAATTCCGATCGATATTGCGGTACCAGTTCAAACCACCACCAAACCCGGTGCGCGAAAATTCTCCGGCGTAAAAATCCAGATCCGTCTCGGTGAGCCAGGGCGGCAGCGACGTGGGATTGATCATGCGGTCAAGAAAGCCGCCTTTCCGGGGAACCATGCCGACGCCTTCCGAATCGTTCGCCATTGCCCCGCTGCGAGGCACGTTCCCCGAAGCGGAATAGAGCATGCTGCGCAGGGTGCGGCGGACATCCCGCTCGAACTCCGCCTCGGCAAGACCAGGCGTCTGGAAATAGAGCTGATAGAATTGCGCATCACCATTTTGCGGCATGGACGTGGTTGGACGGACCGGCGCCCATGGCCGGAACGGGACGCTCAGCCCGATCACGCCACGAAAACGGTCCGGACGCAGCAAGGCTGCGTGCCAGGCGACCGGCGCGCCCCAGTCATGGCCGGCAATCACCGCCGTTTCCGCGCCCAATGCATCGATGATGCCCACCATGTCGCCGACCATATGCAAGAGCGTGTATTGGTCGATGGCCGCCGGACGGGTGGTCTGGCCGTAGCCGCGCATATCGGGCGCCACGGCATGGAAGCCGGCCTCCGCCAGCGCCGAGAGCTGATGGCGCCAGGAATACCAGGATTCGGGAAAGCCGTGGCAGAGGATCACCACCGGGCCAGCGCCTTGCTCGGCCACATGGATTTGTATCGCGTTCGTCTCGATGATGCGGTGCTTCACGCCGGTCATTGCGGCTTTGATCTCCATGGGTGGCCTACCAGGCCCCGGCCATTTCCGCCTCCACTCTCTCCACGAATGCCGGCTCTCGATAGACGCTGCGTGGCTTGAGGAGGTGCTGGACCTCCACCATCAGCTTGTGGACGGCCGGATCGCGGGCGGCAATGCGGATGACCGCGCCTTCAAATCGAAGCGCGCTCTCGAGATCGGCCGGGCGATCTCCTTTGGTTTCGGGATAAATGAAGTCCGGAACGGCCGACATCGCCCATGGGGTCTCGATCAAAACCTGGGCCTCCGCGAAGAAAGCCTGTGCCAGCCCCGCCAGAGGATCCTGTTTCGCAGCCCGGGCGCGAAGGGTTCTGTGCAGGAGATTCGCTTCCATGGCAGCGACACTCATGCCCTGGCCATACATCGGATTGAAGCGGCAGAATGCGTCGCCGATCGGAAGCAGGCCGCGCGGGAAAGAATCGAGCCGCTCGAAATGCCGCCATAGACTCTCGGTAAAACCGAAGCGCACGACGTCGCGGAGAGGCTTCGCCTCCTTGATCGCGTTGTAGATCGTCGATGTGCGGAGGCTTTGCGCGTAATCGAGGAACTTCCTCCCCTCTCCCGGCGGCCACTCACCATGCCGGCCAAAGAGCGTCACCATCCACCGGTTGCCTTCCACCCGCATCATGATTCCGCCACGGCTGCTCTCCCGTGCGGCAGGAATCGTGAAAACGCCTTTCCAATCGGACGAAAAATCATCCGGCACGGCGAAGAGGGCGCTGGCAATGCCTTCATTGACCTCGATTCTGGTTTGTTCCGGTATCGGTCCGCCGAGAGACTTGAGAAAAGCGAGGGTCAGCGAGCCACGTGCGGAAGCATCGACAATGAGAGCCGCCGCGAGTGTCTCGTGCCTTCTTTCTTCCGTCTCATAGCGGACTGCGCTCGCCGAGATTCCGTCTGATCCTTCCACCTGATCCTTCCACGATTTCCAGCGCACGGCACCCTCTGCGCAGGGTGATGTTGGCATGCCGTTCAACGCAGCGCCGTACGGTCTGTTCGACCACCGGCCGAGACATCGCGCAAATGACCCATCCCAGATCGCGCTGCGGAAAGGGATCATAACCCGGGATTTCCATGAGAAAATCGAGGCCCACGCGCAAGGGCACGCCGCCCGCCTGAACGAGATCCGCCTCGAAGCCCGGAAACAGCTCACTGAAAGCGCGCTGGCCACCACCGAGAAGGCCGTGAAGATGCCAGGATTGCGGCACACCGGGTCGGGGCACAGGGTCAGCCGGGAGGGTGTCACGCTCCAGCACGGTCACCTGCTCGAAATGGTCGGCGAGCGCCCGCGCCGCCCCCAGCCCGCTCATGCCAGCCCCGATCACGATGGCCTGCCTGCCGATGAACATGGACACCGCAGCCGCCCTCCTTCCGCTATCTCCCCGGCAAAAAGGTCCGAGCGGGTTGCGGATTGATTTCGAGGGGTCGGGAAGCGCGTTACTGTCGTAAAAAAGGCGAGCCCACTCATCCTGGCGAGATTCCCTTTTGGGTCATTGAAGCCTCCACGACCTCGGTCGGGTTGCTCCAAAACTCCGCCACAGACCATAATGATCGGCCATAGTGATCCTGGTATTGGCTGCGCAATGATGCGGGAGAAACATGCGATGGAGCTGCGGCCTGCGGTAACGATCCCGAGCAAGCGGGCATCTTCGGACTATTTCACCGGCACCGTCTGGGTGGAAACGATCATCGAGGCTCCGGCCCCGGCGCGAATACGGGCGGCGCGAGTCACTTTCGCGCCGGGCAGCCGGACTTTCTGGCACACGCATCCGCTGGGGCAGACGCTGCATGTGCTTTCCGGCGTCGGCCTGGTTCAAAGCTGGGGCGAGCGGGCGAAGGCGATCAGGCCTGGGGATGTCGTCTGGATCCCGCCCGGAGAGAAGCATTGGCACGGCGCGGGGCCGGCCAATGCGATGACCCACATCGCACTCCAGGAGGCGCTCGACGGCACCGCGGTGGAATGGCTGGAGATGGTCGCCGACCCTCACTATGCCGAGGCCGCGCGCGAGATTCTTTCGGGAGCATGATGAATGCCGGATCATCATTTTTCCGCCCTATCGTGCGCGCAGCAGACGGCCTCTGTCCTGCTCCCTCGCCCAAAATTGTCCAGCTCCCGCATTGAAGGCATAAAGGCTCTGAGCGCGTAGGGAGGCCAGGGAATGACGGAATCACGGATCGACCTGCTGTTCGGCAAGGGCCATCTGCCGGTCACCTTGCCGGCGGGCACCCGTCCGACGGTCATCCGCAAGGGCGCGATGCCGAAGCTGCCGGACCCACATGGCGCCGTTGCCGAGGCGCTCGCCGCGCCGATCGGCTCGGCCCCGCTCGCCCTACTCGCGCGCGGCAAGAAGAGCGCCTGCATCCTCATCTGCGACATCACGCGCCCGGTGCCGAACCGGCTGTTCCTGCGCCCGATGATCGAGACGATGGTTTCGCAAGGCATCCCGCTCGACGCGATCACGATCCTCGTTGCCACCGGCCTGCACCGCCCGAACGAAGGCGAGGAGCTCGCGGAGCTGGTGGGTGACCCCTGGGTGATGGCGGCAGTGCGCGTTGAGAACCATCTCGCGCGGGATGACGCAATGCATGTCGATTTCGGGCGCACCGCCACACGCGGCACGCCGATCCGGATCGACCGCCGCTTCGTCGAGGCGGAGCTCAGAATCGCGACCGGCCTGGTCGAGCCGCATTTCATGGCCGGCTGGTCGGGCGGGCGGAAGGTGATCGCCCCCGGCGTTGCGCATCACGAGACGATCCGCACCTTCCACTCCGCCCGCTTCATGGAGGACCCGCTCGCGGTGCAGTGCAACCTCGTCGGCAACCCGCTGCACGAGGAGCAGCTCGAGATCATCCGCCGCCTCGGCGAATGCTACGCGCTCAACACCGTCATCGATGAGGACCGGGACCTGGTCCATGTCACCTTCGGTGAGGTCATCGAAAGCCACCTGGTCGCCGTCGATTTCGTCACTTCCTCCACCAGGATCGGCATGGATCGCCGCTTCAGGACGATCGTCACCTCCTCGGCCGGCTACCCGCTGGACAAGACCTACTACCAGACGGTCAAGGGCATGGTGACCCCGCTCGACATCCTGGAGCCCGGTGGCACGCTCATCATCGCCTCCTCCTGCTCGGAAGGCTTCGGTTCTCCCGAATTCCGGGAAGCACAGACAAGGCTGGCCGCGATGGGGCCCGAACGTTTCCTCGCGACGCTGACCGCGAAGTCGCTCGCCGAGATCGATGAGTGGCAGACCGAAATGCAGATGAAGGCGATGCGCGTCGGTCGGATCGATCTCTATACGACCGGGCTCGACGATGAGGAGCGGCGCATCACCGGCGTCACCATCGCCACGAATATCGACGCGACGCTGCGCGAGGCGATCACGCGCCACAATGATCCGGATGTCGCCTTCATTCCCGAGGGCCCTTATGTCGTGCCGGTTTACGCCGGCGGATGAGCCTCGCCATCCGGCTGGATGCGGTGGGCGGCATGGCGGGGGACATGTTCGTCTCCGCCCTGGTGGATGCCCTGCCGGAGCTGCGCGGCCGCGTGCTGGGGGATGCCGCCGCCGTGCTGCCGCCCGGAGCCGGCACACCGATTTTCGAGCCGGGCACGAGCGCCGGGGTGTGCTGCCTGCGGTTCCGGCTCCTGGCACCCAATGAGGACCATCATCACCACGCCCACGATCACGCCCATGCCCGCTTCCCGGACATGGTGGCGCGCATCGAGGCCGCGTCTTTGAGCCCCGGCACGCAAGCGCACGCCACCGCCATCCTGCGCCACCTGGCGGAGGCCGAGGCTGTGATTCATCGGGTGCCGGTGGACGAAGTCCATTTTCACGAGATCGGGGACTGGGATTCGCTGATGGACGTCACGGCCGCCGGCAGCATTGCCGCTTCGCTCGAGGGCGCGCGCTGGAGCGTCTCCGCCCTTCCGCGCGGGGATGGGCTCGTGCGCACACGCCACGGCCTGCTGCCCGTGCCCGCCCCTGCCACGGCCCGGCTGCTGGAGGGGTTCGTCTGGCGGGACGACGGTATCGGCGGGGAACGCGTGACGCCCACGGGTGCCGCCATCCTTCGCCATCTCGTGCCGGCGCCGGAGGCCCGGGCGGGCGGGCGCCTTCAGGCCATCGGCA
>JASHVY010000560.1 GCA_030044345.1 Acetobacteraceae bacterium
TACCCGCCGGCGGATTATCGTGGCGTCTCGGCACCAAATGCCGACACTCTCTATTCCGTCGCGTGGCTCGACCTGACCGAACCACAGGTATTCTCCCACCCAGACATGGGCGACCGCTTCTATCTGTTCGAGATCGTCGATCTTTGGATGAGCGATCTTGAAGAGTCACCCAGCAGCCGCACTGCAGGCGGGGCAGCCGCAAATTACCTGATGACAGGTCCGGGCTGGCAAGGCGAAGTGCCAGCCGGCATGAAGCATATCCCAATAGCGACCCGTTACATGGCGATCCTGGGCCGCACCTATGCCGACGGCACCGAGCAGGATTATGAGACCGTCAACAAACTACAGACTCAGTACAAAATCACGCCGCTCTCGACATGGGGCAAGCCATACACCCCTGTCGCTCCACCGGTGAATCCAAACCCTGACTTCAGCATGACTGAGAAGCCCCAAACGGTCATCCTCGACATGGGAACCGCCGGTTACTTTAATCTAATGGCAAGATTGATGGGCGACGCCGCGCCGCCAGCGGCGGCTGACGCGCCGATGCTTGCCCGCATGGCAAGAATTGGCATCGTCCCCGGCCTGCCGTTCGACATAAAGAATCTCGATACCAGCGTGCAGGACGTTCTAAGCGATATTCCGCAAACGTCGCTCCGCGAGATCGGAGCGAACAAGGACAGGCTGGGTAAGCTCGTGAACGGGTGGGTTGTGACCGAGGGCCTTGGCACTTACGGCACCAATTACCTCAAACGCGCCGTCGTGGCTGCGTTCGGCTGGCCCGCAAACCAGGAAAAGGATGCTGTCTATCCCTACACCGAAATTGACAGCGCGGAGCAAAAACTCACCGGGGCCAACACATACATTTTGACGTTCCCCAAGGATGCGACCCCCCCGGTCAATGCCTTCTGGTCGATTACCATGTACATGATTGACCAGGGCTGGTGGTTCGTTCCCAATGCCCTGAACAAATTTACAGTAAGCCCACGAAACAATCTAAAATACAGTCCTGACGGCTCGCTGACGCTCTATTTCCAAAATGCGTCGCCGGGCGCAGATAAGCAAGCCAACTGGCTGCCTGCGCCGAAAGGCGAATTCATCCTGATGCTGAGGATGTATTGGCCGAAAGACACGGCACCTTCAATTTTAGACGGAACTTGGAAAATCCCAGCAGTGGCCAAAGTCAGTTGAACTCGGTTGTTTCTCATGAAGCACAAAGGCAGGATGCTGGCCGGTTTCTGGCATCCGCCACGGCAAAGGCCAGGCCCCACGCGCGAATCAAGATTTTTGCAGGTCCTCAAAGCCTTGTTTTGTGAACGGCTCAGGTGGTGCATAAGTCTCGTACGAATGTCCGCTCGGCTCCGGCCATCCGACCATGCTTTTCCGGGTCCGCTTTTTTGGAAACCGCGCCACAACCGGACCGTCGCCGTCGTGCGGGCGCTCCCGTGTAGAACTTGTCCCATGGTGCCTCCTTCCACTCGCGCGAAAAGACTGCACCATCAAACTCCGGGATCAAACACCCTGGGGCGTCTCTGAAGCTGTAGCCAGATCCCGGCGTCGCGGTTGTAGAAATCCGGCCGGAATTGCAGCGTCCCGTCGGTATCAACAAACGCGGTCTCGTAGACCACGAAGACCGGCACGGGCACGGGCAGATTGTGTCGGGTGGTGTTGCCCATTGCAATGCCTTGATTGATCGCGTCGATCGGTTGCTGCATCAGCAGGGCGGCAAATTCTCGGGGGTCCTGTACCCGGATGCATCCATGGCTGATGCGGCGGTTCTCGCGGTTGAAGATATATCTATCCGGGGTGTCGTGCAGATAAACGTCGAACCGATTTGGCATGTCAAACATGATCAGTCCGAGCCCCGCGTCGGGCCCCGGTAGCTGCTCTATCTCGCCATTTGTCAGAACGACCATGTGATTCTGCGTCAAATAATTTGGGTCGCGACGGATCTCCGGCAGGATCTCCCTCGCAGCAATGTCGCTCGGGATCACCCATGGAGGGTTGTCAAAGATCGCGTCGATGGTGGCACGAAACTCTGGGCTCTGATTGATTTGGACATCTTCGCCAACAACGACCCGTGTCGAGAAAACCGGCCGGTCGGCGCGATAAAGGACCAGTCGTTCGTCGGCGACATTGACCCAGGCGCGGTCTGCTGGCAGTGGCCGCGGCAGCCAGCGTTGGCGTTCAAGGTTCACCTCAATCTTGCGCAGGCGGTCCGGCGTGGCCCTGTTGTCCGAGCGGTACATCTGCAAGGCTTGACGCAGCGCCCGGTAGGTCGGCGTCGTCGGCGCCAGCGCCTCGATCACGGCCGCCGGATCGGGGCTGCCGAGGGCATCATCGAGCACGGCAGGCACATCGATCGGCCCGGGCGTCAGAGTCTCGTCATCTCCTCGGCGCTCAACCGGCACGGCGCCGCGGGCCAGCGCGTCGGCATACGAGAGGAAGGCGTCCGACAGCAACAACTCGCGATCAAGCGGCGGCAATGTCGATCTGCGCCGCAGCAGGTCCGCGTGGAACAGTTCGGGGTTAAGACCTTGATCGCCGGCGCGCAACACGGCGTCCACCAGTGAATTCGCCTGCGCTTGCCGAGTCGTCCAGACAGGTTTGAAGTCATTGCGCGCGTAGAAACGCTGTAGTAATCCGACATTCAACCGTTCACCGGCGACGACTAAAACAGGCGCGCCATCGATCCGCTTGCCGAGTTCAGTATCGGCATGGGGCGCCAGCATGGAGACCCCACCAGGCTTGAGAGGCGGATCGACTGCATCGGGCTCCGGATCCACACCGCACCCGGCAAGCATGCAGGCTGCGGCGAGAGCGATCGTGCCGCCTGCAATCGTGGTCCGCCGGGACACTTGAGCCCGAGCGGAAGCCAATGGCCTTTGGCGACCCAATTCGACCGTGTGCCGCGGCGCGCGCACGATTGACTCTCCTCGACCTTTCTCCGACCCACGCTACTAGTCGTTTGACTCTTTACGAAGAATTCCCTTTAAACTCCGGTTTGTCCACGAACCATTCAATGAGGGAGTAACGAAATGTCCGCCGTTTCCAAGCCACCAGTGGCCCGCCACAGGCTGTTGCGCAGTGCGGCAATGGTTGCCATCGTGGTTCCCTTGGCGGCCCTCGCGGCCTGTGCTGCGAAGCAGCCACCGCCGCCGGCGCCGGTCCAAGCCGCCCCGCCGGCTCCGGCCCCAGCTCCGGCTCCGGTTCCGCCGGCACGCGGCTAGAGCGTGTTCAGTCAGGGTGAACAGGCTCTAACCTTTTGTTTTCCCGCGTGATTCACGCCTTCGGTGATTCCACCTTCGGCGATCACGCTCTAGCCAGCAGGGCGCGGTAAGGCGCAAGAACTCAGTCCTCTTCGAGCCGTCGAACCGACACCTGGCCGCCATCGACACTCGTTTTATGCCCTAAGGCGAGGGGCTGCGCCTGGGGGGATGGGCTGAACTGACGGGGTTACGAGATAGGCCTCGCTCGTGGGGGCGAGGACCTCCGCGCACGGGTTCAGCGAAGGGCACATAGGGCGCAGCCATGCGCTCGCGGTATATACCGCGAGCGCATGGCTGCGGGCATTCGTTTGCGGTCGTTGTCCTTGAGGACAAGATCGCCCAGAGGACAATGAATCGAGGGCAATGGATCCGCTGGCGCATCCTCTGTTGGACACAGAGGAAAGGTCCCTTCGGATCGCGTTGCATGATCCCAGAAGGCGAATCTCAAACCCACGTCAAAGATTCGCGTATTGCACGCCGTTATCCAATATGAACACTTTTCAGCACCATCCAAGAATTCCCCTATAATCCTGCTATTCGGCCGCTCACACCTTCTTCTCGGCCATTTGCATCGCGGCCATCTTCAGTTTTTGGCTTA
>JASHVY010000055.1 GCA_030044345.1 Acetobacteraceae bacterium
TTTCACTCCGCGTCTTTCACTCCGCGGCGACCGCGATCCTCGCGGTCTCCTGCTCGAGATAGGCGTGGATGCCCGCGGCGGCGTCGCGCCCGTCGCGGATCGCCCAGACGACGAGGCTCGCGCCCCGCACGATATCCCCGGCGGCAAAGACACCGGGAAGATGGGTCATGAAGCTCCGGTGATGAATCCTGAGCGTCCCCCAGCGCGTGACCGCGAGATCCAGGGTGACGAACTGCAGCGGCAGGTCCTCGGGATCGAAGCCGAGCGCCTTGATGACGAGATCGGCATCGAGGCGGAACGAAGGCGCATCCGCCGGCTCGACCGACTGGCGGCCGGAGGCGTCGGGCAGGCCGAGGCGCATGCGCGCGGCATGGACGGTCTGGAGGGAGGGGGTGCCCGAAAAACCCTTGGGCGCGCTCAGCCAAAGGAACTCCACCCCTTCTTCTTCCGCGTTTTTCACCTCCCGCATCGAGCCCGGCATATTGGCCCGGTCGCGCCGATAGAGGCACTTCACGGACCGGGCCCCCTGCCTCACCGCCGTCCGGACGCAATCCATGGCCGTATCGCCGCCGCCCACGACCACGACACGCTTGTTTTGCGCGTTCAGAAGGCCGCTATCGAACGCCGGCACCACATCGCCCAATCCGTTGCGGTTGGAGGCGATCAGGTAGTCGAGCGCGGGGACGATGCCGGGCAAGCCGGCGCCCGGCGCGGTGAGATCGCGTGCCTGATAGACGCCCGTGGCAATGAGCACGGCGGCGTGGCGGCGGCGAAGCTCATCGAACGGGAGATCCCGACCGATCTCGCAATTGAGATGAAACCGCACCCCCTGCTCGGTGAGCTGCGCGGCGCGGCGGAAGACGATCTCCTTCTCGAGCTTGAAGTTGGGGATGCCATAGATAAGGAGTCCGCCGATCCGGTCATACCGGTCATAGACATCGACCGCATAGCCGAGCGCCCGCAGCTCTTCCGCGGCGGAGAGGCCGGCCGGTCCGGCGCCGATGATGCCGACCGACAGCCCGCGCTCGCGCGCCGGGCGGCGGACGCGAACCCAGCCCTCTGCGAAGGCGGTGTCGGTCAGGAAGCGCTCGACCGCGCCGATGGTGACCGCCTCATAGCCCTTCTCGATCACGCAATTGCCTTCGCAGAGCCGGTCCTGCGGGCAGATGCGGCCGCAAATCTCGGGGAAATTGTTGGTCGCGGCGGAGATCTCGTACGCTTCCTCGAGCCGGCCTTCGGCGGTGAGCTTGAGCCAGTCCGGGATGTCGTTGCCGAGCGGACAATGGACCGAGCAGAAGGGCACGCCGCACTGGCTGCAGCGGCTGGACTGGTGGGCGGCCTCCTGCGCGGCGAAGCTGCGATAGATCTCGGCGAAATCGGCGCGGCGCTCGGCGACGGCCCGCTTCTCGGGCTGCTCCTGGGGCAGACGGACGAATTGCAGCATTCGATCAGCCATGGCGTCTCCTCCACCGGGTTGCGTCCCGGCCGGCCGTCACCGGGAGACTAATCGAGCCTTTCCGTGGACGCGAGGGCGAATTGGACCGACATGGCAGCTATGCTGTCCCATAGACAACGGAAATTGAGGCGGATGCAAGGCATCAACAGCAGACCCGGAACGAAAAAGATCCGATCCGGTCCTTTTTCTGGGGACCTATATTGGCGAGAGCAGATCGCGATGCGCCGGAATCGGCTGATCGCGTGAAGATACTCGTAAAAACAAATAGATAGAGCGGTGTGCGCGGGCCTATGCCTCTCCGTAAGCGCACGCCGCTCCAGGAAGTCGGGACTGACCGATGGCTCAAGGCGAGCCGAACCCGACCCTGAGATCTGGACCGGGAAACCATGCTCCCGTGAACGCTCGCCGGTGGTCCCGGTATTGCAGGCTGATGAACACGGGTACGGGGCCTGCCGGGGCCTGCCGGTTCGCGCACAACGAAATGCATCGTGCGGCCGCCGATCCATGCCTCATGGGTCGCGGCAGCGACCTTCCCTGCCCCCCTTTGTCAAGCCGGTCGAGGTCGCACGGGGTCGCCTGATTCGCGCTGCGAAAGCGCGCGCAGAATTTCCTGCGTGAATTGCAGCCCGGCGCTGCCGCGGGTTATTGGAGCGCAGTTCCCGTAGTATCTGACCCCGTAGGTGCGGGTCCGTTTCCTTGGCCTCGCAACGTCCCGCTGACCACCATCCTGCGTTGTCGGGAACCGGACGATATCCAACCTGCAATCGAGGAGAACGAGAATGTCCCTTCGAATCAACTCCGAAGCCCCGAATTTCACTGCTCAAACCACCGAGGGAACGATCAACTTTCATCAATGGATAGGCAATGGCTGGGCGATCCTGTTTTCCCACCCCAAGGATTTCACGCCAGTCTGCACGACCGAGCTCGGCTACATGGCCGGCCTGAAACCCGAGTTCGACAAGCGCAATACCAAAATCATCGGCCTCAGCGTCGATCCGGTGGACAACCACGCGCGGTGGGCCAAGGACATCGAGGAGACCCAGGGCCACGCGGTCAACTACCCGATGATCGGCGACCCTGAGCTGAAGGTGGCGACGGCTTACGACATGCTGCCCGAGGGTGCGGGCACGACGTCCGAAGGACGCACGCCCGCGGACAACGCCACCGTGCGCTCGGTCTTCGTCATCGGGCCGGACAAGAAGATCAAAGCGATGCTCACTTACCCGATGAGCGCCGGGCGCAACTTCGACGAAGTGCTGCGGCTGCTCGATGCCTGCCAGATCGGGGCAAAGCATGGCGTGTCCACGCCGGTGAACTGGCGCCCGGGCGATGACGTGGTGGTACCCGCCGCGATGCCGGAGGAAACGGTCAAGGCGAAGTTCCCGAACGGCCTCAAGACGCTGAAGCCCTATCTGCGCCTCGGCGCGCAGCCGCGGGACTGATCCGGCACAGCCCCGGGCGACAATGTCGCCCGGGCTCCCGGTTTCCGGGGGCCAGGGCGTGATGATTCAGCGTGATGATCCCGGGTCATCACGCTTTATTTTCCCGATCAATTTCATGACTTCCCTTTGG
>JASHVY010000561.1 GCA_030044345.1 Acetobacteraceae bacterium
ATAACGAGGCGTTGCACCGTGCCGCAAGCGGGCGCTCTTCAGACTTTCTCTCAGAGCGGGATAGGTCCGCTCCCGCTCCCGTATCCCTCTCTCGGTCATCGTTTTCCCGCGTGATTCAGACCTTCGGTGAGTCCACCTCCGGTCATCACGCTCTCGTGTCCTGCTCTCTCCGTTCGTCTCATTTCGCGACGAACGGAGAGAGCAGGACACTGAAAATAAAGAGCAAGTGTCCCGACGTCGTCCACATTCCAACGCGACGGACTTCGGAATCGGGACACTAGGCCCCTGAAGCTGGCGGTTGCTCGAGGGCGGCGAGCCGCGCCTCGAGCGCATCGAGGCGGGCGGTCAAGGCATCGAGTCGTGAGGCGACATCCTCCGAAGCCATGCGAGCATTGGCGGCAAGCTCCTTCACCGCCTCGAGATCGGGTCGGGAGGCAAGGTCGAGGCGACGAACGAGCTCGTCGAGATGCGAGCGGAACGCTGCCTCGGTCTCCTCGCGGATCCCGACGAGGGCCGAAAAGGCGCCGCCGGCGACACCGGCGAGATCATCGAACAGCCGTGGCCGCTCGGCCATCTTTCCTCCTTTCCGCGTCTTCCAGCGCCGCCGCCACCTCCCTATAAGGCGCCGCCATGATCCTGCTGACGGGCGGCGCCGGCTTTATCGGCTCGAACCTGCACGCGGCGCTCGTCGCGCGCGGGCTGGAAGTGGTGATTGTCGATCGGCTGCGCAGCGCGGGCAAGTGGCACAATCTGAGCCATCACCCTCCGGCGCAGATGGTGCCGCCGGCGGAACTCGCCGGCTTCCTCGGCCGCGACCCGCCGATCGAGATCGTCTTTCATCTCGGCGCCGTCACCGACACTGCGACTGTGGACGGCGATCTCGTCTGGGAGAGCAATGTCGCGCTCTCGCTCAACCTGTGGGAGTGGTGCGCGCACAGCAAGGCGCGTTTCATTTATGCCTCCTCGGCGGCAACCTATGGCGATGGCTCGGCCGGCTTCGAGGACGACCCGAATGTGCTCACACGGCTCAAGCCGCTCAGCCTCTATGGCTGGAGCAAGCATGCCTTCGACCTTCAGGTGGCGCGGCTTTGCGCGCGTGGGGCCGCGCGCCCGACGCAATGGGCCGGGCTCAAATTCTTCAATGTCTACGGGCCGAACGAATATCACAAACGCCGGATGATCTCGGTCATCAAGGTGAAGTTCGACGAGCTGATGAAGGATGGCGTGATGTGCCTCTTCCGCTCCGCGAGGCCGGATATCCATGACGGCGAGCAGCGGCGCGATTTCATCTGGGTGGGCGATGTCGTGGCCGTGCTGCTCTGGCTGATGGACCGGCCGGAGGTGAACGGGCTCTACAATCTGGGCACCGGGCAATCCGCGACGTATCTCTCGCTCGCCGAGGCGGTCGCGGAGGCGGCGGAAAGGCATGCGGCGATCGAGTTCATCGACATGCCGGCCGCGCTGGTCGGGCAATACCAGTATCGCACCGAAGCCGCGATGGCGCGGCTGCGCGCCGCCGGCTATGGGGGCAATTTTCTGCCGCTTTCCGAAGGCGTGCGGCACTATGTCCGGGAGTATCTGCGCGCGGACGATCCCTATCGATGATATCCGTGCTGGTCTTTCCGAACTTCAATCCGGTTGCGGTGCATCTCGGGCCGTTCGCGATCCGCTGGTACGCGCTCGCCTATATCGCGGCGCTGCTGCTCGGCTGGCGGCTCTTGAGCCGTCTGGTGCGCGAGACGCCGGAAGTGGCGACGGCCCTGGAGGTCGATGATTTCCTGAGCTGGGCCACGCTCGGCGTCGTGCTCGGCGGACGGCTCGGCTACGTGCTCTTCTACCAGCCCGGCTACTACTTCACTCACCCGCTGATGATCGCCGCGGTGTGGGACGGCGGGATGAGCTTCCACGGCGGGCTGATCGGAGTCGTCGTCGCGATCATCTGGTTTTGTCATCGGAACGGAATCGCCGTGCTCGGCTTCGCTGACCGCATTGCGGTGACCGTGCCGATCGGGCTTTTTCTCGGCCGCATCGCCAATTTCATCAATGGCGAGCTTTGGGGTCGGGCGGCGCCGCGCTGGTGGCCGCTTGCGGTGATCTATCCCCGCGCCGGTCCGATTCCGCGCTTTCCGAGCGAGCTTTACGAGGCATTGCTCGAGGGCGCGGTTCTCTTCATCGTGCTCTATTGGCTTTCACGGCGAGAGGCGTGGCGCGCCCGCGGCGGATTCCTCACCGGCAGCTTCCTCCTCGGCTATGCGATCACACGCATCGTCGGCGAGTTCTTCCGCCAGCCCGACTGGTTCCTTGGCTATCTGCTGTTCGGGATCACCATGGGCCAGCTTCTTTCGCTGCCGCTCATTCCGATCGGCGCCTGGCTGATCGCGACCAGCCGCCGCCGGCTGGTTTCAGCACGCAAAGAAAATCGGCCAGGATAGGACGAAGTTCCAAGATGGCGCTTCCTGGGACCGGCCAAGGTCCAGTCACAGAGTCTGCTCCATGCGCACCATGATCTCGGCCGTCTCCGGGGCTGGCAAAGCCGAGCGCATCGCAAGCGCGATCACGATGAGGCTCCAGGCGGCGACGAGGACCACGCCGAGCCAGAATCCGAGTATGCCAAGGCCGCCGCCGACATCGCCAAGCGCGGAGAGGACCCACATCCCGCCGAACCAGGGCAGCAGCCAGGCAATGTAGTTCCAGCCGAAGTCGGACGTCGGCTTTCCGGCGATAAAGTGAAAGTGCAGCGCGTAGAGCACGAACCCGATCGCAATCAGAATGAAGAGAAACGAGTTGGTGGTGAATCCGGTCCAGTAGATGATCCAGTCGCTGCAGATGAAAGCGATCGGCGCCAGGATCTCCGCGCCCATCAGCCGGAATGGCCGGTAAAGCTGCGGCTGGTTGCGGCGCAACACCAGAAGCACGATCGGTCCCAGCCCGTAGGTCAGCACGGTGATCGACGTGATGTAGTTGACCATGAGCTGCCATGCGGGAAATGGGAGCAGAAACAGGATCCCAACGATCCACATCACCAGCACCGCAATCCATGGCGCTTTGGCCGCGTTCAGAGCCGTCAGCCATCTTGGACCGGCATTCATCTCCCCGACTGCGAAAAGGATGCGCGAGCCGCCGGTTACGTACATGAGACCGGTGCCGCCTGGGGAAATATAGGCATCGACATAGAGCAAGGTCGCCATCCAGCCGATTCCGAGCGTCGCAGCCAGGCCGGCGAAGGGGCCCGCCTCCCCGGTGAAGCTCAGATTGGCCCAGCCATGCGTCAGGTCGGATGGGCGCAGCGCCATCAGGAACGCCAACTGAAGCAAGACGTAAATGATCGCCGATAACAGCACGGATCCGATCACGGCCATCGGAATATGGCGGCTCGGGTTGGAGCTTTCCCCGCCGAGATCGATGGCCGTGCGGAAACCCAGATAGCTGAACACGATGCCTGCAGTAGGCAGGGCGGTGAAGATACCGGAAAAATTGTAGCTGTGCGGGTCGGCCGACCAGACATCCCAGTGCGTGCTGGCAGAGATCAGCGTGACGACGGTCAGCACCGGCACTGCGATCTTCCACCAGGTGACCGTGGAATTGACGTTCAACAACATGCGCACGGCCAGAAGGTTCAGCAGTGCCAGAATGCCCAGCAAGATTGCGCAGACGATGAAGCCCGTTGCCGTGAGCAGACCGTTGGTATGCGGTTGAATGAAATAGGGAAGGTAGTTGTTGGCATAAGTGACGATCGCCTCCGCCTCGACCGCCGGAACCGGGACATAGGCCAGGAACAGCATCCATCCCCAGATGCGGCCGAGGCCTTCGCCATGACTCGCATGGCTCATATGCACCAGGGCACCGCTGCGCGGGAACAAGGCGGCCAGCTCGGCAAAGCAGAGCGCGATCAGCATGATGATCACAGCGCCGACGATCCAGCTCCAGATGCTGAACGGGCCTGCGACTCGCGCGGCATGATAGGCGCCGAACAGCCAGCCGGAGCCGATCATGCTGGTGGTGCTGGCGAACAGCAGGCCGATGATTCGTGCCTCGCGCCGCAGCCCGCGGGAAGCCCCCAGCCCAACGGATTCCGCCATGACGCTTTCCTCTCCAGCCTTTTGGCTTTCGTTTGCCGCCTCATTAAGAGCCCGATTCGGGACCTGGGCGCAACGCTCCGGAACATTATGATCCCGGATCGTCACGCTTTCGCCCTTGCCTGGTCTTTCGATCATCTCAAGGGCGATCACCCGGGTGACTTCCGGCGGATCGCGCTCCCCCAAGGCTGCTTTGGGGGGCTGCTTTGGGCCGGGGGGCAAGCCCCTGGTGTCCCGATTGCGAAGTCCGAGGCATTGGAATGCGGACGGAATCGGGACACTAGCTCTTTGTTTTCAGTGGCCTGCCTATCCTCTCCGTTCGTCGCAAAATGCGACGAACTTCGAGGGCAGGACACGAGCGCCAGCCTTCATAGAAAGCTGGCACATTGTTCTTTGTCCGAGTGCTCGATTCACGCGGCGAAAAGTGCTCGCTCCGCGCGAGTCACTTTTCTCTGCGATCGGGCACTGGTGCGGTCTTGCCATCGGGGCTAGGCTTTCCGTCATGTCGGAAAATCTGCCGTTCTGGAGGCGGAAGCCTCTCACCGAGATGAGCGAGGCGGAGTGGGAATCACTCTGCGACGGCTGCGGGCGCTGCTGCCTGCACAAGCTGCGCGAGGAAGAAACCGGCGCGCTCTCCTTCACCAATGTCGCCTGCCGGCTGCTCGACACGACGAGCTGCCGCTGCACCGACTATGCCCATCGCCGCCGCCGCGTGCGCGACTGCGTGCGCCTGACACCGCAAAGCCTTGCCGAAATCGACTGGCTGCCGCCATCTTGCGCCTACCGGCGTCTGGCGGAGGGAAGGGACTTGCCGCACTGGCACCCGCTCCTCACCGGCGATCCGGCGAGCGTGCACCGGGCCGGCGCTTCGGTGAGCCAGCGCGTGGTGTCGGAGACCAAGGCCGGCCCGCTCGAGCACCATATCGTTGCCTGGCCGGGCATGATGCCGCGCCGGCGGAGAGGGGAAGGAGCTGACGATGATGCAGAATGCGCTCTTCGGCGGCGTCAACGCCGCGATTCTGACGCCGATGAAGACGGACCTTTCGCCCGACCTTGATCGGCTGGCACACCGCTCCGCCCACCTTTTCGCGCACGGGTGCAACAATATCGGCGTGCTCGGAACGACGGGTGAAGCCAACAGCTTCGGCATTTCCGAGCGGCTCGCGATTCTCGAAGGGTTGATCGAGCGCGGCGTGCCGGCCGAACGCATGCTGCCTGGCACTGGAACCACGGCGATCCCCGATTCCGTGCTGCTCACGCGCCGGGCCGCCGAGCTCGGCTGCCGCGGCGTTTTGATGCTGCCGCCGTTCTACTACAAGAATCCCTCGGATGACGGGCTGTTCGCCTATTTCTCCGAGGTGATCAACCGAACCGGCGGAAATATCCGAATCTATCTCTACAATTTTCCGCAGCAATCGGCAGTGCCGTTCAGCCTCGCGCTGATCGGGCGAATGCTCCGGGCCTTTCCGGGAATCATCAAGGGCGTCAAGGACAGCAGCGGCAATTTTGCCAATTCCTCTTCCATGGTGAAGGAATTCGCTCCCGAAGGCTTCGAGGTCTATGTCGGCTATGATGACGGGCTGCTCGATATCCTCAAGCTCGGTGGTGCCGGGTGCATCACGGCGGCGGCCAATGTCACGAGCGCGGTGAACGCATCGGTGGTGGCGCACTGGAACGAGCCGAAGGGGGCGAAGGCGCAAAGCCTTCTGTCCGCGCTGCGCAAGGTGCTCACAACGGCCCCGACCATCCCGGCCTTGCGCGCCCTGGTCGCCCGGAGCGAGGACGATCCTGCCTGGCTCACGATGCGTCCCCCGCATCTGCCGCTCTCGGCCGAGGCGAGCGCGAAATTTCTCGCCGCCTGGGACGCTTGCGGGAGGGATCTCTCCCAGGCGGCCTGAGGACAACGCGCCGGGCTTCTCTTCACTGTCTTCGTCTTGCCCATCCATGGCCGCGCTATCGGCCGATCCTATTCACGTTTTTGCCGGGCGCGACCTGACCGGGGACGGGGTGATGAAGCTGCCGTTCCTCCGGGCACTTCGGGCCGTCTGGCCGCAGGCGCGCATCGTTTGGCTCACCGCCGGCAAGAGCGTGTTCGCAAACACGCTCCGCCCTCTCACCGCCGGCCTCCTCGACGGGGTGATCGAAGAGACGGGGCTCGGGGACTCCTGGGCCGACATCCTCCGTTCGCCGCCGGCGCTGCCGCGGGCCGATCTTCTGATCGACACGCAACGGCAGGTGCGCACGAGCCTTATGCTTCGTCGGCTTCGTCCCCGCATTTTCGTCTCGGCGGCTGCCGGATGGCGGCTTTCGACGCTCGCCCCCGCCGATCGCGAGAAACCATCCTCCATGCTTGGGCAGATGATGCGTCTTCTCGCCGCCTGCGGTGCTGCGCCCGATCTCGCGCGCCTGCCGCCGCTCGCGCTGCCCGTGGAGTTTGCGGATGAGGCTGCGCGGCGCCTGCCGGGCGGTGGGATCCGTGTCGGCCTCGCGCCCGGAGCGGGCGATCGTCGCAAATGCTGGCCGCTCGAACGCTATCTTGATCTGGGCGCGACGCTCGCCGGCCGTGGCCTCACCCCGGTCATCCTGCTCGGGCCGGCCGAGCAGAGCTGGACGGAGACGGTGACGCGGCACCTGCCGGCAGCCGAGCTGCCGGTGCGGGCCGAGGACTCGCCGCTGATGACGATGGCGATTGCGCGGCGGCTCGTGGCGGCGGTCGCGAACGATAGCGGCATCGGGCATCTCCTCGCCGCTGCCGGAACGCCGCTCGTCTCTCTTTTCGGCCCGACCTCGCCCGAGAAATTCGCGCCCCAGGCAACCCGCCTCGCCATTCTGCGCGCGCAGAATTTCGGCGCGGAGGCCATGGCGGCGATTCCGCAGGGTCCGGTGTTGAAGGCGCTCACCACGATCCTGCCGTCGGAGGCAGGATCGTGGGTGCTGTAACCTTATCGTTCGGCGGTGAGCGCCCGCGGATCGACCGAAGCCGTCGTCGTGCAGCTTTCAGGCGTGACCGGCTCGACATAGCCGCGCGAAGCGGCGAAGAGCGGGAGATCACCCGGGGTCGCCAGCGCCAGCGCCTCGGCGAACACGGCGAGATGGCGGCGGCAGAAATCCGTCCCTTCGGCGATGCCGATCTCGCTCATCTTGTTCGCGACCGTCGTGATGTAGGCGTCATGAGCGGACTGGCCGGCGTTGCCGTAGGTTCGCACGAAATAGGTCTGAAGCTCGGAATCATCAGCCCGAAGGAGCATCTGATAACGCGTGATGAAGGCATTGTACTGAGAATCGGCGTTGCAGGAGAGGGCGGTGACCATCAGCTCGCTCTTGAGTCCCGCGACATCGAACATCGCCTCCTGCTGCGGCGTCGCACAGGCGAAAGACCCGGGAGCTCCGGCAAGCGCGCCCGCGAGCGCTCCGGCCAGCGCCAGAGTGGTGGACCCGGAAAGAGCACTGAGGAGGCTGGACATGGTGTTCTCTCCCTGTGATGCGGGGCGCGACAGCTTGCTACGGCACTTCAATTAAAGCGCCTATCATAACGTTCCTCAAGGCAAAATCTTGTGCTCTTGCTGTCGCGATCATCGCCCCCGAGCGGATCCGGTCATGGCAAGATTATGGCAGCGGAAATCCTTCGGCCATCCAAAAGCGGAGCGGCCCCGATCACTTTTCGCCGATCCTCTTTTTCTATGGACGCGCTTTGCCCGCAGCGCGGCGCAGCCGCGGCTTCGGCAGCAAGCCCGTCCCGTCGAGCAAGGCATGCATCGCCGCGACCGTTTCGGGCGGCAGGCGGGGCAGAACCTGGGCGAGACGGTTGGCGAGCGCCGTCTGCTCCGCGGTCAATCCACCGGTATCGATGCGCACCTTGGGCTGGGAGATCCTTGCGAGGCGAGCCAGCTCTTCCGCATCGTCCCAAATCAGGCCGAAGAACTCGCACACCTGATGGACGAGCCCCGGACTCGGGGCGCCACGGCGGCCATGCTCGAGGGCCGAGAGATAAGCCGGGCTCACCTGCAGCCCGGCCGCCAGATCGACCAGCCGCACCCCGCTCGCCGCACGAAGGCTGCGCACCCGCGCTCCGAAGGGAGTCATCGCCGGCAATTCATCGTCTGCGTCATCGTCTGCGGCGGAGAAGCAGCAGCACGGCGCCTTGATTGGCGGGGTGCGGGTGGCTCGCGCCGAGCAGGAGCGGGCGCAGCGAAGGCCGGTTCAGCCAATGGATGAATTCGCGGCGAATCACCCCACCTTCCGCGCCGGAGCCGCGCCCCGTCACCACCTCGACGATGCGCTCACCGGCTTCCGAGGAAGCTGCAAGGAAGGCTTCCAGCGCCGCGAGCGCCTGCGCCGCCGTGAGGCCGTGCAGATCGAGCCGGCGCGCCGGCCGGCTGCGCCCACCGGCAAGGCGCCGCCAGCTCGCCCGGTCGAGCCCCGCCGGAGGCTCGCCGATCGTGAGCGGTGCGAGCCGCGTGAGCGGGTGACGGAGAGGGGCCTCACGTTTCTCGGGCGGTGGTCGAGGGGGCGCGGATGGCTGGAGTGCCGGCGATCGTGCGGTTCCACCGAGCGGGCGGACGGAAGCCGCGAACCGGCGCCAGGCCGCGCCGTCGTCCGCAGGGGCGGAATCAGGCAGCGGCGGACGCACCTTCATCATCATCCACCAGCACGATATGGAGCCGCCGCGGGCCGTGCGCACCAAGCTCGAGCGTCTGCTCGATATCGGCGGAGCGCGAGGGGCCGGTGACCAGCATCACGTTGCGCGGCATGAACCCGTCACTGACCGGGTCTTGCCGCTCGGCGCGCAGGAGGTCCCAGGCCTCCTCATAGGCGCCCACCACCCGGCTTGCGCGGAGCACGACGATCGCTGTCTCGGTGAGCAGGTTGAGCGTGGTCGGCCGCTCGGGGCCTGAGGGAAGCATGAGGGTGCCGGTCTCGGCGATGGCGGCGAATCCGTGCTGGACGCTCACGATGTCCGTCGCCTCGGCGCGGCCGATGCGCACATGAAGCAATGGCCGTTCACCCCACGGAAGCGCTTCCAGCTCCGGATGCGGCGCCATCACCAGCTCCGAAGGAAGGTTCTGTTGGGCGAGATACTCGACAATGGCGCCCGGCACCGCCGCCGGCTCAGCGACGCGAGCGACGGTGCCGAACTCCTTCTCCGCATTGCGCACGAAGAGCGCGATCTGCTCCGCCCTCGGAAGGCGCGAACGCGCCGGGATCGGCCCGCGCGGATGGGCGCCGAGGCGAGCATGGAGCAGCGCCGCCTGATCGGCGGGAAGCGGGCCGCGATGGAGGTTGCGGCGGATCGCGGCGAGAACGAGCGCGCGGCTCATCGCCTGATCCCGCTGGTCCGCCTTCCCTCCCGCGCATAGCGGGCGAAGAAGGTCTCACCTTCCGGTGCCGGCATGTCTCGTCCATTCGTCCAGCCGCCGGCGAGCGGCAGTCGGTGGAAACGCCCCCGCCCGCGGCCGATAAGGCCGAGCGCACTCGCGGCCGCCCGCGCGGCCAGCCTGTAGGTGCCGGGCCGGCGCGCGAACCAGGCCCAGAGGGCGAGATTGCGGCGGAAGAAGGCAGGCGTGAGATGCCGCTCGAACTCGCGCTCACGCCAGTGGCGCATCATGCCGGGCAGCGGGATTTTCATCGGGCAGACGCTTTCGCAGCGGCCGCAGAAGGTGGAAGCGTTGGGCAGATTTCCCGCCTGGTTGACACCGATCAAGGTGGGTGTCAGCACGGCGCCCATCGGGCCGGGATAGACCCAGCCATAGGCGTGCCCGCCGATCGCGCCATAGACCGGGCAGTGATTCATGCAGGCGGCACAGCGGATGCAGCGGAGCATGTCCTGAAACTCGGTGCCAAGCATCGAAGAGCGGCCATTGTCGAGCAGGATGACATGGTACTGCTCCGGCCCGTCGCGATCACCCGGCC
Source organism: Acetobacteraceae bacterium (assembly GCA_030044345.1). Lineage (GTDB taxonomy): Bacteria > Pseudomonadota > Alphaproteobacteria > Acetobacterales > Acetobacteraceae > JAKAWQ01. The sequence continues at coordinate 9,987 of JASHVY010000561.1, forward strand.
GCCGCGGCCCGGTCGAGAAGGTGGTGTAGACGGAAAAATCCTGCCCGGTGGCGGAGCGGGCGAGGAGCCGGAGCAGGACGCTCGCATCCTCGAGCGTCGGGACCAGCTTCTCGATGCTGGCGAGCACGATGTGCACTTTGGGCAGCGTCTGGGTCAGATCGCCATTGCCCTCATTGGTGACGATCACGCTCGAGCCGGTCTCGGCGATGAGGAAATTGGCGCCGGTGATGCCGACATCGGCGGCGAGGAAGCGCTGACGAAGCTCGCCCCGCGCCTCGGTCAAGAGATCGCGCCGCTCATGGAAGATCCGGTCGGCAGGCAGGTCTGTGTGCGCCTTGCGGAATCGCGCTTCCCAATCCTCCCGGTTGAGATGGAAGGCCGGCGCGATGATGTGGCTCGGCGGCTCATGGCCGAGCTGGATGATGTATTCGCCGAGATCGGTCTCGACGGCGGTGATGCCGTTGGCCTCAAGGAAATCGTTGATCCCGATCTCCTCGCTGACCATCGACTTGCCCTTGGTGACGACGCGCGCGCCGACGCGGCGACAGATGTCGAGCACCGCCTCGCGAGCGTCCGATGCGGTCGCGCACCAATGAACCTCCCCGCCAGCGTGGACGACGTTGTCGGCCCAGGTCTCGAGATAGAAATCGAGATTCTGGAGCGTGTGGTCCTTGATCTGCCGCCCTGTCTCGCGGAGCTGCTCGAACTCCGGCAGGGCGGCGACGGCCGCGGCACGGCGATGCTGAAAGTGCGGCTTGGTTCGCTCGAGTGCGCGCTGAAGGCCAGGATCGGCCAACGCCGCGGCAGCATTCTTCTTGAAGGCGGAACTGGTCTGCAGCATCACGGCGCTCCTGGCGGGGGGCGGATATTAAAGCGTGATCACCGGAGGCGTGAATCACGCGGGAAAACAAATGGCTGGGGCGGGTATGTGGGGAAAGCGAACGCATCCCGTTCTGGCGGCCTGCACACACGCGGCAAAAGAGGGCTCAAAGGCGGCCCGAAAGAGGCATAGTTCCGGATCGTTTTGACGGCGGGGAATGGCTCGGCTGCTGTCACACCATTTGCAAACGGGGCCCGTCAATGCCACATCCCTGGCATGCGTCGCCGTGACCTTCTGCTTCTCATTCCGAGCCTGGCAAGCGTGGTGCCGGCGGGCTTGGCCGTGGCGGCGACGGCGGTACCGGCCCCCCTGGCTTCGGCGGATCAGGCCGTGCTCGACCAGATCACCGCCTATCTCAACAGCCTCACCAGCCTCAAGGCAAAGTTCCTCCAGATCGCGCCGGATGGCGGAGTGAGCCAGGGGATCGCCTGGATGGAACGGCCCGGCCGGATGCGCTTTCAGTACGATCCGCCAAGTCCCTATCTTCTGGTGGCCGGGTACGGGCTGCTCGTCTTTCACGATTCGAGCCTCGACCAGACCACCAACATCCCCCTCTCCTCGACCCCGCTCGGCCTGCTGCTCGCCCGCGACATCAAGCTTTCGGGTGCAGTCACGGTCACGGACTTTCAGCGTCTGCCGGGCGAGATCGACGTCACGCTGGTGCGGACCCATTCGCCGGGACAAGGGAGCATCACGCTCGTCTTCTCGACTCCGCCGCTCACGCTCCGCCAATGGGCGGTGCGGGATGCGCAGGGCAGGCTCACGCGCGTTTCCCTCTACGACATGACACTCGGCGGGCACTTCCCCGGGCATCTCTTCGCCTATGTTCCGATCCCGGGGCGCGGCGGCAACGCGAATTAGTTCTGGGCACCGCCGGCACTTCATGCCTAGAGTTGAACAACAAGAACAAGATCGCTGCATGTGATGACCAAACCTTTCGTCGGCATCAGCTGTTGCCGCAGGCAGTTCGGTGTTTATGGCTTGCCGAGCCATGCCGCCTCCGACACTTACGTTCGGGCGGCCGATATGGTGGTCAACGCGGTGCCGATATTGATCCCCGCGAACGGCGAAGCGGCTGACATTCCGGTGCTGATCGACCGGCTTGACGGCATCATTCTGACGGGCAGCCGATCGAACGTGCAGCCGGGCCTTTACGGCGGGCCGCCGCATGCGGAAGGCACGCCGGAGGACGAAGCGCGCGATGGAGTGACACTGCCGCTGATCCGCGCCGCGCTCGCGGCAGGGTTGCCGCTGCTTGCAATCTGCCGCGGCCTGCAGGAGCTGAATGTAGCACTTGGCGGCAGCCTGCATCAGCGACTGCAAGACCTGCCGGGCCGTTTCGATCATTCAACACCGCTGCAGCCGCTTGCCCGCCTGCGCACCGCCAAGGCGCATGCCGTGCGGGTGGTGCCCGGAAGCTTCCTGCACCAACTCGCCGAAGCCCGTGAGATCGCGGTCAATTCCCTGCACAATCAGGGAATCGACATACTGGCGCCAGAGCTCACCGTTGAAGGAACGGCACCGGACGGAACCATCGAAGCCGTGCGCGCCAACTCTGCCCCGGGCTTCGCCTTCGGCGTGCAGTGGCATCCGGAATATGATTTCGAGACTGACGCGCTCTCACGCCGCATCTTCACCGCCTTCAGCGACGCCGTGCGCAGGCGGCGGGCCGGAGCGCAAGCACGCTTCGCCGCCGTCGCCGACTGAGTCTCTCGCCCTTGGGCCTCTTGCCCCCGGGTCTCTTGTCCTTGGCGCCTTCGGCGCTTGCATTCTCCTTCTTCCTCGGCTAAGCCGCCGCCCTTCCTTGCGGAGGGCGACGGCATCGCCCTTCGCTGTGCCCGCCCCATAGGGGGAAGCTTCGCTTCGGGGCCGAACCAGCCAGAGGGAGAGCCTTATGCCGCTTTATGAATGCGTGCTGATCGCACGCAATGACGCGACCCAGCAGCAGGTCGACGCGCTTGCCGACCAGATCACCGCCGACATGGAAGCTGCCGGCGGGGCGGTGCGTAAACGCGAATATTGGGGCCTGCGCAATCTCGCTTACCGGATCAAGAAGAACCGCAAGGGCCATTATCTGCTGCTCGGCCTCGAGGCGCCGCCGCCGGCCGTCACCGAGATGGAGCGGCAATTGCGCATCAATGAGGACGTGCTGAGGTTCCTCACACTGCGCGTCGCGGCGATCGAGGAAGCGCCTTCCGCTATTCTCGCCCGCCGCTCCGATGACCGGGAAAGGGGCTTTCGCGGGCCGAAGCCTGCCGGCCGCTTCGATTCCGGGCGCCGCCGCTATGACGACCGGGAGGAATTCCGTGCCCGTCCCGAGCGGGATGACGAGTTCCGCCCGGCCGAACCCCTCGGCGAGGAGTAGAGCATGTCCGACTCCACAGAGATCAATCCGGCCGCCCGCCGCCCCGCCGTCGGTGCCCGCCGGCCCTTCTACCGGCGCCGCAAGTCCTGCCCCTTTTCCGGCCCCAACGCGCCGAAGATCGATTACAAGGATGTGCGGCTGCTTTCCCGCTTCCTCTCCGAGCGGGGCAAGATCGTGCCGAGCCGCATCACCGCGGTCTCCGCGAAGCGCCAGCGCGAGCTGGCGCTCGCGATCAAGCGCGCGCGGTTCCTCGCCCTGCTTCCCTATGTCCTGACCTGAGGGAGAACGGCGATGGCCAGCGTCGAAGTGATCCTGCTCCAGCGGGTCGAGAAGCTCGGGCAGATGGGAGAAGTGGTGAAGGTGAGGCCGGGCTATGCCCGCAACTTTCTGCTGCCGCAGAAGAAGGCCCTGCGTGCCACCAAGGAGAACCGCTCCCGGTTCGAGCAGCAGCGCGTCGAGCTCGAGGCGCAGAACCTCAAGCGACGTGAAGAGGCGCAGCGGGTGGCGGAGCGGGTGACCGGGCTTTCGGTGGTGGTGATCCGCCAGGCGGGCGAGGCAGGCAATCTCTATGGCTCGGTGAGCGCGCGCGACATCGCCGATGCCTGCATCGCGGCCGGGCTTTCGATCAACCGCTCACAGGTGGCGCTCGAGCATCCGATCAAGACGCTCGGCCTCAGCGAGGTGCGCATCATCCTGCATCCAGAGGTCTCGATCTCCGTCACCGTCAATGTCGCCCGCTCGCTTGAGGAGGCGGAGAGGCAGGTGCGTGGTGTGAGCAGACCGACCGAAGAGGAGCCGGAGCAGGCGGGCGAGTCCTTCCCGACCGAGGCGGGGCCGACCGCCGCCTGAGGCGAAGGACCATCGCCGACGGCTTTGACTGCCGGAGCGGCTTTCGCCATTCTGCCGGACCGCAGAAATGATTGAGGCCCGCGGCGAGAATGCCCATGCAGCGCGCGTTGGATGCAATCCTGAGGCGTCTGATCACCCAGGGCAGGCTAAGCGTGCGCTGGCCCGACGGCAGCACCACCATCTACGAGGGCGAGCCGGGCGGCCGTGCCTCGGTCGCCATCCGGGACAGAGCCACCGTGCGGCGGCTGGTGCTCAATCCTTCGCTCGCCTTGGGCGAGGCTTACATGGCGGGCACGGTGGCGCCGCTCGAAGGCAGCCTCTATGATCTTCTCGATCTGCTCGTCGCCAATGCGACCGAAGCTAGCGGTGGCACGCGCATCATGCGCCTCAGGGCGCGGCTCGGCCGGCTGATCCGCCGCTTCGCGCAGTACAACCCGGCT